>JACDDG010000084.1 GCA_013817115.1 Parachlamydiaceae bacterium
ATCAAAAACGACCCCATATTATAATATTATTGGGTCGTTTTTGATCGCTCAATCTCGGGGCTTTCTCAAAGCCAAAAATCCAAAATTTGAACGCATTTCGGTATAAATTCTATCAATTCAATTCACACCATTTCCCCATCCATCTTTACCTTAATCGAAAGGCAAGCGAAAGCGAGCATTTCGATTAAGGTAAAGATGGATGGTAGGAAATAAATCACAAATCTTCCTTGACAGATGAAGAAATTTTTGTATGATCAGGCTTTTGGCTCAATGACCTCAGATGTCATTAATTCCGTTTAGTGTTGATTCCGTCTTTATTTAGGAGCTCGCATGTCGATAAAGGTTTCGTTGAATCATAAGACTCATTACCAATTTGATCGTGATGTTTCCCTTTCTCCCCATCTTATACGATTGAGGCCCGCTCCACACACGCGGATCCCAATTGAAGCTTATTCTTTAAATATTTCTCCTAAAAATCATTTTATAAATTGGCAACAAGATCCATTTGGCAATCACATCGCCAGACTTGTTTTTAATGAAAAGTCTGATCATCTAAGTATTGAAGTTGATCTGATTGCAAAGTTGAATGTGATCAATCCATTCGATTTTTTTATCGACGAATATGCCCGCAATTACCCTTTTACGTATGAACCACATTTAAAAGATGAATTGCTTCCGTATCTTAAATTGAGCGAAGAGGGGCCGCTATTTAAAAAATGGCTCGAATCAACCTCAATGTCCGACATCCTTACAATCGATTATCTCTCTTTCCTCAATAATCAAGTAAAAAATGCCGTAGATTATGTTGTCCGACTCGAGCCAGGTGTGCAAACTTCTGAAGAGACATTGCAGTTGGGGCGTGGTGCTTGTCGAGACATGGCTTGGCTTTTACTGCAAACACTTCGGAGCAATGGGATTGCGGCACGTTTTGTGTCTGGATATCTTATACAGATTAAAACGAGCGGATACCACTCACGAGAAATTAATCCCTTATCTCATGATCTAACAGATCTACATGCTTGGGTGGAAGCATTTCTTCCTGGTGCAGGTTGGATTGGGCTAGATCCAACAGCAGGTTTTTTTGCCAGTGAAGGGCATGTTCCACTATGCTGCACGCCCGAACCATTAAGTGCAGCTCCTGTGGTTGGGTGTACAGATATTTGTAAGACCGATTTTAATTTTTCAATGTCTGTAAATAGGTTAGATTCCGCGATGCCATTAACTCATGAAGACCCGTACACAGAAGAAACTTGGAAAAGAATTGATCAACTTGGCATCCAAGTCGACAACGAGTTCAAAGAACAGAATGTCAATTTGACCATGGGGGGTGAGCCAACTTTTGTGTCTATGGATAATCAAGATGATCCTGAATGGACCGTCTCTGCCATGGGTGAAAAAAAGCATGCCGTAGCCTGCGATCTAATGCAAAGACTAATGAAGCGCTCAACGCCTAATAGTCTCTTGCTTCATGGACAAGGAAAGTGGTATGGCGGAGAAACGCTTCCTCGATGGACTTTGGGTTGCTTTTGGTTAAAAGACGGAAAACCTCTTTGGAATGATCCGTCTTTATTCGCCGAAATGCCTGTAAAAATCCCTTCCAATATCGAAATGGTTGAGCAATTTATATTTGAATTAGCTTTAGCTCTGAAATTAAAGCCTAATCATATCATGCCTGCTTACGAAGATGAGAACTGGCAACATCTTCTGGAAGGTTCGGATTTACAAACTTCACCTGAGCCTGAAAGACCTCCAATAGGCTTCATATTGCCCCTGAAGATTAAAACAGGTAAACAGACATTTCATTCTCCACAATGGTCTTTTAAGAGGAAATATCTTTTTCTAGCAGCAGGCACTTCAGCCATGGGTTATAGGCTTCCCCTGAAACAGGTTGAAATTATCCCTCGTGAACCAAGTGATCTTCCGACTGCATTATGTATTGAATTACGCGCAGGTACTGTTTGCCTATTCATTCCACCAATTGAAGATTTAATTCATTACTGTACACTCGTTCATGCTGTCGAAACAACTGCCGCCAAGCTTCAATGCCCAGTAAGAATTGAAGGCTATCCACCGCCAAGTGATCCTAACATTTTGAATTACCAGATCACTCCTGATCCCGGCGTCATTGAAATTAATGTTTTCCCTGCTTCAAACTGGGAGCAACTTAAGGAAATCATTTTTGGTATCTTTGAAGAGGCAAAAAATGTAAGGTTAACAACAGAAAAATATCTGGTTGATGGAAGACGCGTTGGAGCCGGGGGAGGTCACCATGTGATTATTGGCGGGGCTACAGTCGATGAAAGCCCAATTTTAAAGCGTCCAGACTTGCTGCAAAGCGTGTTGACGTTCTGGCAACACCATCCCTCTTTGTCATACTTTTTTTCAGGCCTCTTCGTTGGGCCTACGAGTCAGGCTCCTCGTATTGATGAAGCGCGTCATGAGGCGCTTTATGAATTGGAAATTGCGTTCTCACAGCTTCCTAATATTGGTACTAGCTTCACGCAGATTGATCGACTTTTTCGCAATTTGCTTGTGGATATTACAGGAAATACTCACCGTACAGAAATTTCCATCGACAAGCTCTATGATCCACAGACTCCACATGGAAAACAAGGTCTAATCGAATTTCGTAGTTTTGAAATGCAGCCTCATCCGCAGATGTCACTTATTCAGTTGCTGCTTGTGCGAGCTCTCGTGGCCTATTTTTGGAAAAAACCTTATCAAGGTCGTTTGATTCGTTGGGGTACAAGTTTGCACGATCGCATGATGATGCCTCACTTTCTCTGGCAGGATTTAGCTGACATCGTGCAAGAGTTAAAGTACGGGGGCTATCCCTTTGATATCGAATGGTTTAAACCTTTTTTTGATTTCCGCTTTCCTGTCTACGGAACTGCACAATTTGGAGAAATTCGTCTCGAATTACGCATGGCATTGGAGCCATGGAACGTGTTAGGAGAAGAAAGTGTAAATTCCCACACAGCTCGCACAGTAGATAGTTCTACAGAGCGTTTGCAGGTTAAAATTGCAGGTTACAATAAAGAGCGCTATCTTGTGACATGCAATAAAAGAGTAATACCATTACAACCTTCATCGGTCAGTGGGGAATTTATTGGAGCTGTGCGATTTAAAGCTGATAATCCTGCAGCTTCACTGCATCCATACATGCCTGTTCACGTTCCTTTAGTCTTTGATATCTATGATACTTGGATCAATCGTTCGATTGGAGGCTGTAAATATCACTACACTCATCCAGGTGGTGTTAATTATGCTAAACCTCCTATTAACGCTCAGGATGCTGAATCCAGACGATTAGCACGTTTTGAGGTTATTGGACATACTCCCGGAGTCCATAAGCCGATTCTCGAGCCAATCAATGAAGAGTATCCTTATACTTTAGATTTACGTAGACCAAATAATTTTACAAGGTAACCAGGAAATATTAAATGAGCCAGATAATACAACCGGGTGAAAGAGAGATGGAAGAATATTCGGAAGAATACCAAAATCTTTTCAATAAATCTCGAAATGTTTCAGCATTGAGCTCGATTTCGCAATTGTTAGATTGGGATCAAGAAACTTACATGCCAAGCGACGGGGCAAATGCTCGTAGTGAACAGCAGAAGGTTATCGCCGGAGTTATCCACCGCGAGAGAACAAGTCCAGAATTTAAAAGAGCCTTAGAAGGCCTTATTGATATCGAATCCGGAACGATTTTAGTTGAGAATTTAAGCGAACCTCAAAAGGCTGCTTTGAAAATGTGGAGGCGAGACTACATTAATGAAATCGTTTTACCATCGGAATTTGTTGAAGAATTTGCGCAAGTGACCTCGCAAGCTTTGTCCGTATGGCGTAAAGCAAAAAAAAAAAACGCTTTCGAGCTGTTTGCTCCTTTTTTAGATAAAATCATTCAATTGTCCCAAAAAAAGGCCGACTTTCTTGGATATAAAGATCACCCTTACGATGCTCTTCTAGACCTTTATGAACCCGAAATGACAACCAAAGAGGTCGAAAAAATATTTGCCGATCTCGAAGCATCAATTACAACTTTGCTTAAGAAAATATCAGCAGCACCACAAATCGATGACAGCTTTCTTTTTGGGGAATACGATCATAAGACTCAGCTTGAATTTAGTTTAGTTTTGCTGAATGCAATGGGATTTAATCGCTCGAGGGGCCGTCTTGATATCTCTACTCATCCATTTTCAAGTTCACTTCATCCGACGGACAATCGAATCACGACGCGCATACACCCTACCGGGGTAATGAGCAACATAGCTTCCGTAATGCATGAAGGAGGGCATGCCCTCTACGAAATGGGATTCCCCGTGGAACAATTCGGAACACCTCTTGCGCAGGCAATTTCTTATGGCATGCATGAATCTCAATCACGGTGGTGGGAAACACGTATTGGTAAAAGTAAACCTTTTTGGCAATACTTCCTTCCAGTTTTAAAGAAATATTTTCCTGAAATACTTCATACTATCGATCTGGACACTTTCTATAAAGCGATCAATAAAGTGCAGGCGTCCTTGATTCGAGTCGAGGCGGATGAAGTTAGCTACCCGCTTCACATTATTATGAGATTTCAGATGGAAAAAGATCTTATTGGAGGGACTTTAGCTGTGAGAGACATTCCCGATGTGTGGAACGAAAAAATGACAAAGTTAATTGGAATCACTCCTCAGAACAACAGCGAGGGCTGTCTACAGGATATACATTGGTCCTTAGGATCATTTGGCTATTTCCCCAGCTACTCCTTAGGAAATATCTATGCAAGTCACCTATTCACGGCATTTGAAAAAGCACAACCTGATTGGGAAGCGCAATTGGCTAGCGGGGATCTATCATTTGTAAAGAGTTGGTTAAATGAAAATGTTCATCAATATGGCCGGCAATACACAATTCCCGAGCTAATGCAAAAGGTGACTAATCAGCCTCTTTCAGCAAATGCTTATGTAGAATATCTAACCTCTAAATTCGGAAAAATCTATGGACTAGATGACAATTCATGAGTATCACAACAAAAAAGCCTCTTCGTGAGATTGTAGATGAGTTTGATGAGCAAGAAGAGGGTGTAGTTGGAGGCAGCCCACCCAAGCTTAAACGCGTCTTGGGGCCTTGGCAGCTCATCTTGTTTGGTGTCGGAGCAATCGTTGGAGCAGGCCTTTTTTCCATTACAGGAATGGCTGCAGCACAACATGCAGGTCCGGCAATCTTAATCTCGTTTGTTATTGCTGCCCTAGGATGTGTATTTGCTGGTCTTTGTTACAGTGAACTAGCGAGTATGATTCCTATTGCCGGCAGCGCTTATACTTATTCTTATATTGCCATCGGAGAGCTTGTCGCTTGGATGATTGGGTGGACTCTGATTTTAGAGTATGCCATAGGAGCAGCCACAGTTGCGATAAGTTGGTCGGCTTACCTTGTTTCGCTTTTGCAAGATTTTGGTATCCATTTGCCGGCAGCGTGGGTAGCTTCTCCGTGGCATCACACTTTGCACCAAGATGGATCTATGGTCCCCGGCATCATTAATCTTCCTGCGATTTTCATCGTTATTTTTACGTCTATAGTGCTTATTATGGGCATTAAAAAAGCTGCATTTGCCAATGCATTTATTGTCAGCATAAAAGTGGGCATTATCCTTATTTTCATTGCTGTAGGCCTTCAATATATTCAACCGGAAAACTATTCACCTTTTATACCTGAAAATACGGGGACATTTGGGGAATTCGGGTGGAGTGGTATTATGAGAGCTGCCGGTATCATTTTTTTTGCTTACATAGGTTTTGACAGTATCTCGACAGCAGCACAAGAAACGATTAATCCACAAAAAAATTTACCTATTGGGATTTTAGGGTCTCTTGCTATTTGTACTGTGCTATATATTCTTTTTGCTTTTGTTATGGTGGGACTTGTTAATTATACTAAGCTAGATGTTGCAGCTCCTGTAGCTTTGGCTATTGATCAAACTCCCTATGTGTGGTTGAATGTCGCAGTGAAAATCGCAATATTGGCAGGCTTTACTTCAGTCATTCTGATATTGCTTTTGGGGCAATCACGCATTTTTTATGCCATGGCACGCGACGGACTTTTGCCACCCATTTTTTGTAATTTGCATTCAACCTGGCATACACCTTGGGTGTCAAATATCATTTTAATGTGTTTTGTAGGCATTTTCAGTGCATTTGCCCCGTTATACATTGTGGGTAATATGACGAGCATAGGCACTCTTTTAGCTTTTACGTTAGTTTGCAGTGGAGTTTTAATTCTTCGCTATACGCATCCTGAATATCCAAGAAGCTTTAAAGTAGCCTTTGTTCCCACAATTCCTATTTTGGGGATCATAAGCTGTCTTATCTTGATGTTTTCTCTCAGTTTAGAAACATGGATGCGTTTGGTGATTTGGTTAGTAATAGGTTTGTTGGTGTACTTTTTTTACAGCAGGCACCACGCCAATCCGGTGTGAGGCAGAGAAGAAATGGGGCATTCATTCACATTTTGGCCGCAAAATTTTTAATTGACGCTTGTGAATGACGGGGCATCTCTTTTCATTTTTTGAAAATTTATGGAGGAATTATGACTGTCAATTTGGACCCCAACAATCGTCAAGAAACCAAAACAACTTTGAATGCGCCTAAGAGCCCAAGTCCCATATGTAACGTTGTAGAAAGATGCTTTTTTTTGATCAATCAAGGCCAAGTTCTCGAAGAAGAGAGTTACAAAGGATATTGTCTTAAAAAGCAACTGGGGCTAGGGAAGAATTTATCTAATGAGGAAAGGGATACTGAGCTAAATGCATGTATCATTGAACAACGTAAATTTCTTCTATTTTTAGAAGATCTTAACCGTTGTTAGGGTAGAACTGCATTTGACAAATGTCTCCACGCATAGGACGCGACGCATAAAATGTAGCTCATCATTTCGCTTTTGAGTTCGTAAGTAGGCCCCCAAACAAGTTCAAGCCACCATCGAAATGCTAGCCGCCCTAAAACGTAGCAATAATGTAGCTCATTAAATAAGAAACAAAAAAAAAGGTGCGTTTTTTGCAGGGAAAAACCCATTCGATAGTTTTTCTGAATCTTGACAGGTTTTTCAATATTTGTCATAATGGTAGTAAAATGGAGGCAATATGACTACTTTAAATATAAAAGGCTTTCCGGAAGATTTATATAAAGCATTGGTAGATCTCGCTAAGACTGAGCATCGTTCTTTAACGCAAGAAGTTATTTATCTTCTACAAATAGCAATTAAGCAATCTGAAAAACAAAAACCATCCATTCTTAACTTTCGGGGATTAGGGAAGAAACTTTGGACTGACGTTGATTTGGAAAATCATATAAATTTAGAACGGGACACATGGGATTGATACAAGATATAGGCCAGGGACCAATCTGTTTAGACACCGTAATTTTTATTTATTTTATGGAAGAGCATGAGAAATATTTGCCACTTATCGAGCCCATTTTCGAAGCAATCGATAAAGGTCATTTCAAAGCATATACCTCAGGTATTACATTATTAGAAACTCTCGTAGTTCCTCTGCGAGCTCAGGACAACGAGTTAGTTAACCAATACTCATATTTGCTTATGGAGAGTCATGGTTTAAAAATGCTCGATCTGGACTGGAAACTCTTACATCAAGCCGCTTGGTTAAGAGCAAAGTTAGGTATTAAGACGCCGGATGCGTTACAGCTGGCTGCAGCTTTAATTAGTAAATGCACATCATTCATTACAAATGATAGGCGCATGCCAAATTTGGCAAATGTGCGAGTTTTGCAACTCTCTGATTATTTGAGATAAATTCGCTATAAAATTCTGTTGAGCAAATAATATTCATTATTAAATATTTGAAATTTTCCTTCAACCAAAATAAATCGTGTGATAGTTTTACAGCTTGAGCCACAGTTCGGAAAAAAAGAATCAGGCAGATCCTTCTAACTACTATATGATGATGAGAAATGTATAAATTTACTTTGTTTGGAATTTTATTTTTCTCCTTCTTTTCTCAAACGCTCAATGCTCAAACACGTCATTCATTAAGCGATGTCTTGGCTCTCACCCTATTGAATAATCCTCAGCTCAATTCTTATAGTTACGATATGCGTGCTGCAGATGCTAGGACTCTGCAAGCAGGGTTATGGCCCAATCCAGGCTTAGATGTAGAAGCGGAAAACATCGACGATCCAGTCTTTATGCAAACTACTTTTTTACTAAGCCAATTAATTGAATTGGGAGGAAAACGTAAGGCACGTCTTCACTTTGCTCAAAGCGAACGTGATAGAGTAGCTCTAGACTATGATGTGCTGAAGAGACAACTTTTTGTGGATACAACGTTGTTATTTATTGATGTTTTAATTAACCAACAAAAAATTGCTTTTCTAGAAGAAAACTTAAAAGTTCTTCAAGAATTTTCTTCGGTAGTTGAGAAACGTTTAAAAGCAGGCAAAGCTTCCATAATTGAGGAATCGAATTTTATTGTTTTGTTAAATACTATGACCGCAAAATCCCGTTGGATACCCTCACAGACTAATTTAGGGCCTGTACTTACACCATCTAAGTAAGTAAATTCTTATATCCCCTCGTTTTTTCACCTTTAAAATC
>JACDDG010000489.1 GCA_013817115.1 Parachlamydiaceae bacterium
GCCCATTGCAAGCGTCAGCGCAGCTATGGGAATGAAGTAAAAGAGTAGTGTTCCCATAGGGGAACCTCTTTTTATTTTTGCGCAACATGTTCAATTTTGACGCTTACGTCTAATGTGTATAAATTTAAATCTTGAATTTAAGATTTTTATCCAAAATTAAGCTACTACAGAGTATGCGCCAAAAAATTAAAAAAAATTCTCTTTACTGGCTAAAGAAATTTTATTTATTTTTATTTCGCATGTCGATGCAAGAAAAAAGCTTTATCATCGCATGAGCGCTTTTATGAGTTACTATTGCCAGTTTTTGCTCTGTGACCGCTGCAATCGTAAGACCCCTTTCAAGTGGTTCAGTGACATCATTTACGGGGTAAATGACAGCGTTACAACGTCTTTCCAAAAGCGCAGCGTCTACATCGTGTGCTGGAATGGTCTCAGTCTCTTGAGCAGACATTTTTGCAGAATTTTTATCCGATTTCTTTTTAATGAGCAGAGATCGGACAGTGACCAACGGATGGTGTAGTTTAAGTTTTTCATAAATTTCAGAAATGTGTGTTTCTGAAATTGGAGATGCACGCGCTGCAACAATAATTGTCATATTACTTCTCCTGGTAATGGGTTTATTTCTTATTTTCATCGCGCAGTATTTTTTTGACAAGCGGAATTGCTTAGCTAAAAAAAATCGACAATGGATTAAAAGTTGTCTTTAACCGACAGAAGCGCGTGTAATAACAGAATTTTAAATTTGAAAAATAGGGCCTTTCCCTAGTGAACTTCCCGGAGGCCAGCAACAACGGGTTGCAATTGCTCGAGCTTTATACCGAAGAGCATTCAAATTTTGGTTTTTGGCAAAGAGAAAGCTCCCTCGATTAAGCGATCAAAAACGAGCCCATATTATAAGATGGGGCCGTTTTTGATCGCTTAATCTCGAGGCTTTCTCAAAGCCAAAAATCAAAAATTTGAACGCTCTTCGGTATAGTAATTCTCGAAGACGGTAAAATTACAAGCCATGGTTAGATGTTATGTTATTATTAGTAGCAAAATAATTCAAAGAAAAATTATATAGCAAAGGAGGTAGAGCAGAGAGGCTTAACTTGTTTATCAAGAGTATATTTCATGAGAAGTCCACGAGTTGTGATTATTGGAGGCGGTTTTGGCGGACTTAATGCTGCAAAGGCTTTAAAAAACGCTAATGTGGAAATATTATTGATTGATAGATCCAATCATCATCTTTTTCAACCCCTGCTTTATCAAGTTGCCAGTGCTGCAGTATCTCCAGGGGATATTGCTTCTCCCATTCGAGATATTTTAGCATCCCAAAAAAATGCTTCTGTTCTTTTAGCTGAAATTGTTGCAGTCGACAAAAAATATAAGCAAGTCGTATCCGAAAATGGCGAACGCTTTTCCTACGATTATCTCATTTTGTCTACCGGATCGAGACATTCTTATTTTGGGCATGATGAGTGGGAGGCATTTGCTCCGGGATTAAAAACATTAAATGATGCCGTAAACATAAGAGAAAGAGTTTTATTAAGTTATGAGCGAGCTGAAAGATGTACCGATCCTGCGTTAGAGCTAAAATTGATGCGCTTTATTATTGTTGGGGGAGGACCCACAGGAGTTGAGATGGCTGGAGCCATAGCTGAAATGGCACACAAGTCTCTAGTTGAGAATTTTAGAAATATTAAGCCCGAACAAACAGAAATTTATTTAATTGAAGGTGCTGATCAACTGATTCCTAGTTTTCCGAAAGAATTGGGTGAAAAAGCTAAGAAAGACCTTGAAAAACTAGGCGTTGAAGTTTTGCTTTCATCATTTGTTACTCAGATAACAGCTGAGGGTCTTTGGGTTAAAGATAGATTTATTGAAAGTCGTAACATCATCTGGGCTGCGGGCAATGAAGCCTCTTCACTTTTAAAAACCTTAGATGTTCCTTTAGATAAGTCAAGACGTGTTATTGTTAAACCCGACTTGTCTATTCCGGATTATCCGGATCTTTTTGTAATTGGCGATGCAGCCTATAGTCTAGATGAAGATGGTCAGCCATTACCTGGAATTGCTCCAGTGGCCATTCAGCAAGGGCGTTATGTTGCTAATTTGATAAAGAAGCAAATCCCTATTCTTGAACGTAAAGAATTTAAATATTTTAATAAGGGTATGATGGCAACTATAGGGA
>JACDDG010000085.1 GCA_013817115.1 Parachlamydiaceae bacterium
GGTATGAAAATGGCTCGTTAAATCAAGAAAAAAACTTTTTAAAAGGAGTTGAGGAAGGGACACAACTCAGCTATTACCCTCAAATTGATGATCAGAAACAAATTCTTAGCAAAGAACTCCATTTTATTAATGGAAAATTGGATGGAGTGCAGAAGTCATATTACCCTTCAGGACTAACAAAAGCAGTCATGGGTTATTCAGAAGGAGTTTTAAATGGAAAAAAAATTCTTTGGGATGGGGACGGCGAAATTTCAGAAGAATCTTCTTTTTGCAAAGGGCATCTAGAAGGAAAATATTTTGTTAGAAATTCTTCAGGCAAAGAAACCGTTTACCATTATAAAAACGGCCTCTTAGAAGGTCTACACCAAATCTACTATCCTACACATCAATTTTTTGGAAAAATAAAAGCCTATGAAGCCAACTATTCAGAGGGCAAGCTCGATGGTGAAGCAGTTGAATACAATGAAGCTGGAACAAAAATAGCCTCGGCTTTTTATTCTAAGGGTCAAAAAGAGGGAATCACTGCGCTTTACTCACCTAACGGATGCCTTCACATTACTGCTGAGTTTAAAAACAATCGGCAAACTGGCCCTGCATATGAATACTCTCGTACGGGTAAAATCTTGAAAGAAGCATACTTCACTGACGACCTTCATAATGGACCTGAAAAAATATATTTCGACAATGGTAAACTAGCAGCTTTAAATAGCTTTAAAGAAGGAAAATTTCATGGCCTTTGCCAAACATGGAATCGTGAAGGAATTCTGACTTATGAAGCGGAATTTGAAGAAGGAAGGCGCCACGGAAAATGCAATAAATTCGACAACTTCGGCAATCCTATTGTCTTACAAAAATATTGCAATGATGAAGTTGTAGAGAAACAAAAGTTTTATCAAGAAGAAGAAGAAAAATTAAATAACCACGTCCCTATGTATACCGAAGAGCGTTAAGAACAAAATGTAAATAAATAAGAAGAATCATTTAACCCCAGGGAACTCAAAAATGACTACTAAAACACAACCTTATCTACTTAATGACAAATGGCGTTTTGCAGGTTTTCTTGGCGCATTTTTTGCAATTATTTCTATTTTTTTTGTCATCCCTTTGCTGGAAAAAAACTTTTACACACACTTAATTCTCCAATCCAGCTTTACCCTTTTAATTCTCTCAACTATATACACTGTAGAAAAACAACAAACTATCTTAATTTCGGGCTTTTTTTTTCTAACCCCCTTTATTTATTTCGATGCATTAGGCTTTCATTATCACTCTATGATCTATATGGCGCTAGCACATCTATTTTCGTCCATCTTTACCCTAGTTGCAATTATTATATTAATGCGAAAAATCTTGCATGCAAGTAAAGTAAATGCCGAGCTTATTTTTGGAGCAATGATGGTTTATTTGCTATCTGGAATATTATGGGCTAATTTTTATTTTATAGAAGACATCATATGTCCAGGGTGTTTCAACGGTGTAGGGATACTAAATTTTGATAATACAAACTTTCTAAGTATTTATGAGCAACAATTCAATTTTCTTTACTACAGTTTTGCTACTTTGGCTACATTGGGAATGGGAGATATTACACCTTTAAGTCATTTGGCTAAATCATTAACTGCGATGGAAGCCATGTTTGGCCAATTATTTGTTGCCATCATTATTGCTAAATTGGTGAGCGTCTGGTGGAGTGTTCCTACCACGAAATAACGCAATCACCGCTGGTATCCAAAATTTGAACGCACTTCGGTATAATAGACACAATTATTAAGTAGCGAAGTTAGCTTACTAAACTTTGTATCTTCACGTCTATTTGCGTTAATATCCTCCTAGATTTTACGCCCTTCTATCTCATTGAACTCTTCTAATCGCCAAATCGTTTCAAAATTGCTACTTGTTAAACATGTCATTATTTAATTTAAGACTATGCATATTTTTACTTATTCTTTATAATAAAGGTATGGCAGATTCACATTTTGGATAAGGCGGTGATTACTCATGAGTTCCATAAATAATAACCCTGCTCCTCCTACTCCATTCGCTCCTTTAGCCGCAAAGGTTGCAGAGACCTCTAAAGATGCAAGGCTAACCACTTCCGACACTGATACAAATATAAAATTAACTTCAGTTTCTACTAAAATTTTAGAAGCTTTCTCTAAAACTACTAATGCAGCAAAAAACTTTATAGCTACAAAAATAAGCTCTACAAAAGAGAGTATCGGTGAAATTTTTTCAAATTTTAAAGATAAACTAGAAGATATTTCTAATAATAAAAAAATTGCCTCCCTTCAAAAATCTATTGATAACGACTTCAAAGAATTAAAAGAATTAAAAAAAATATCTAGTCCATTAGAAGAATCACTTAAACGAATAGACTCACTTGAAAAAAAAATTGACCTATCTGCAGCTGCGATCAAAATGATAAAGCCATCCCAAGTTGTTTTTAAACAAATTGCACAGGGAAAAGCAAAAATGGTTTTCGTGGAGTATAAAGTTAAGGGTGATTATTTAATGTTTGAACATAAATTTAGCGAAAAAAATGTCTATTATGCTCCAGTAGGAGCAAATTTTCTTGAAAAACATCTTAAACAAAAAGAAATATCGGATGAAATTAAAACCGGCTGGGATATCGAAAAGAAGTTAAACAATTTAGAATCTAAGGAAACAGAAAAATACATAGCTATTGATATGGAAGTTATGAAAGATTATGATTCCCAAAAAAATGGAGATTACACAGTTAAAACATCGACAGCTGAAGGGGATCTCAAAGATGCTTTAAAAAATGGATCGCTAGAATTCCCTCAAAGCTTAAAAATTGGCTTTCACATCCTTAAAGGTATGTCTAATTTACACAAAGCTGGATATGTGCATGGAGATGGAAAAAATGACAATGTGCTTCTTGTCAAAGATGAAAAAGGTGAATTAATTGGTCGCATAGCAGATTTAGGAAAAACCCAAAAAATGAAACCGGACGAAAAGGGAATTTTTGTGGGAAATCCTCGATTTGCGGCTCCTGAAGGGAACCTCAGCCATAGCGGAGAGATCTACACCACCGCACTTTTGATCATAAATACATTAGAAGGAGAATTGCTTAATATACCCGATTCAAAAGGAAATTTATTAAAACCACATAAAGAGAGAAAAGAAATGCTTTTACCCATTAATGACGAGGAAATAGATCCGAAAGCAAATGCTAAAGAGAGGTTTGGGATCGAAAAATTTCTCTTATTAAATAAAAATTGCACTCAAACCGACAACTCTACATTTACAAAAAAAGCAAAAATCTTAGGTAAAGAAGTCGAGACAAGATTGAATTCTTTTGTAGGCAAATCTAATACGGCAGCTCTATTAGATGCGGAAACACAAACACATGAATATATTGATAAGCTTGTATATGAATTGGCTGACACACATCCCGAGGTGCCTCAAGATCAATTTGAAAAGTTGGGGGGAATTTTAAAAGAGATGACTCGAGCTAAAGTGGGTGAAGGCGAAGGTACTAGAACAAAAACCTTAGAAGCTATTATTCCCCAGTACAAAGCAATTATGGACAGTCTATATCCTTCATCATAAAAAACTAAAAAATTTTTATTAACACAAAAATAAGTCGTATTAATCGATCGTTACATCCTAAATAATTAAATTTTTTCTTGCTGCCAAGCCCTCTCTGACAACAAACACCAATCTAAAACATATATCATACATTCATAAACTGCATAAAGAATTTAATTTAATTTTAGCTTTGCCCGAAATGATTTTTTTGTGTATCTTCCCACTAAAGAGCCAGAAAGACTGAAAGAGCTCTCAAGCACATTAGGGAAATTTGATGGAAGCACACATATTTTTGATTCAACTTGTTTTAATTCTGATTTCAGCGAGATTATTTGGTGAAATTGCAGCATATTTTAAAGTTCCAGCTGTTATTGGAGAACTTCTTGCCGGAATTTTTATCGGACCAAGCCTCCTGGGTTTGATCGAAATAAACAACCCGATACATCTATTAGCGGAAATCGGAATCATATTACTTCTTTTTGAAGTAGGAATTGAAACAGATATCGGCCATCTAACTTCTGCAGGAATCAAAGCGATAATCGTTGCTGCAGGTGGAGTAATAATGCCTTTTGCACTGGGCTTTGTAATTAGTTACTATGCTTTTGATTTCACCCTTCTTGCTAGTCTATTCATCGCAAGCACTCTTACCGCCACAAGCATAGGGATCACTTTAAGGGTCTTGCGAGATTTAAAGAAACAAAACAGCCATGAAGCACAAATCATTATTGGTGCAGCCGTTCTAGATGACATAATCGGAATCGTACTATTGGCAATGCTCTATGAATTTTCAGTAAGTGGGGAAATCAATTTATTAGACACCGGAAAGGTATTAGTGTTTATTGTACTCTTTTTCTTGATCTCTCCAATATTGGGAAAGGGAGCTTCATATATCATTCAGAAGTGGAATGAAAAAAGTGAGATTCCAGGCCTACTCCCAACAACAATTATTTCATTGATTTTGTTTTTTGCTTGGATTGCTCACGCATTGGGAGCACCGGAGCTTCTCGGCGGCTTTGCAGCAGGGTTGGCCTTATCAAGGCAATTTTTCTTCCCGTTTGCAAAATTTTTACATGAATCAAAAGATTTTACTCATCGAGTAGAAAAACAAATGCAGCCCATTATACATCTATTTACTCCAATTTTTTTCGTCTCCATTGGGTTATCATTGAATCTTAAAACTATCGATTGGAACTCCTCATTTATTTGGACGTTAAGTGGTTCTCTGATAATCGCTGCGATCATAGGCAAAGTATTAGCTGCATTTTTTTTAAAGGGAGAAAGCCGCATTAAGCAGCTTATTATTGGAACGGCGATGGTACCTCGAGGAGAAGTTGGCTTGATCTTTGCTAACATTGGCCTCACCGCGGGGGTATTTCAAAATGATATTTATGCAGCAATCATCCTTGTAATTACAATCACCACACTCGTAGCTCCTTTTGCATTACGATGGCTCTATGCCTCAATGGAAAAAACTGATGTTTCACCTAAAAAAAGCAATGCCCCGCCAAAGGTGTCGAATTAAAGGCAAGATGGTCCAGTTCACCCACATGGGTAACACTTTGAAAGCTCCCACAATTAAGCGATCAAAAAAAACGACCCCATAATTGCAGGGGCTTTCAGAAAGCCAAAAATCCATAATTTGAACGCTCTTCGGTATACTAGCAAGCACAGTTTCTTTTTCCAGAAGAAAAAGATTAATTGCATGTAAAATGTCATGCTAACAGTTGATTTCAAATTCGCTAATGTGTTAATATAGTTATATCATCCTTACCCAAATACAGGTTTGCGTATACCGAAGTGCGTCTAAATTTTGGATTTTTGGCTTTGAGAAAGCCCCGGGATTAAGCGATTAAAAATGACCCAATATTATAATATGGGGTCGTTTTTGATCGCTTAATCCGCGGGATCTTTCTCTTTGCCAAAACCCAAAACTTGGACGCACTTCGGTATAGTCGAAAAGGGTGAAATCCTCGAAAAGTAATATATAAAAGGAACAATCGTGAATAATTTCCACAGTTTACCCCCTCTTTCAGTACCTAGCTCACCCCTTAACACGCCTATTTGGGACGATTCATCCGGAGTGATGACACTTGTTAACACTAATCCAGAAAAATATAAGTTTCAACTCTCAGAAGAGCATCAAACCGCCATTCTTAATAGACTTAAAAATGCCGTAAATCCACATCAGATAGCTGACAACTTCTTAGAGTCTTTGAAGTGCCTCGATTTTTCTGGAAAAGGGTATTGCTTTAAAAATGACAATCATCCTGTGTTTTTAGTATTTAAAAAGTGTTTATACATCCTGCAAGAAAATATAGGAAACGGATCAACCAGTAAGGTTAGTGAGGCCAAAAAGCTAATTATAACTCGTGACACACCAATTAAAGACAAGTTAGCTATTAAAGAAGCCGATAAATCATTTTCTCCAGAATTTAGAACAAACCAGAAATTAAGAAGCAAAGCACAAAGCGGTTTGGAATGCATAGACATGCTTCAATCTATTCAAGTCATTACTAATACATCGAATGATTCAAATACTTATATCGGAGTTTACGAAAAAAGTGAAAAAGACTTCTCACGAATTGATTATAGAGATTTCGGGGTAAATCCATTGTCGCGTATTTTGCCAAAAATACAAGATCTTGCAGTTGGTCTAAAGACCCTCCATGCTGTAGGGTTAGTGCATCGGGATATTAAAGGTCTCAATTGTTTGATGAATTCAATTGGTCACGCAAAGATAACGGACTTAGAATATGCAATGGAGGAACCAAAAGCCGGATCTGAACACTGCACTCCAACAACACCTTTTTATGCAGCGCCCTTTATTTGGACAAACTTCATTAACAAATTAAAAAGTTTTGGCTATCAAGGAAAAGAGTCAGACGTCTTTTCTTTTGGACGCATGCTGCAACATGATATTATTGGCAAGATGCTAAATCAACTTGGCGAAAAATATTCTTATAAAGATCAGGTCGTTGAATTGAGACGGCATATCGATCCTAAAATACATGAATTTCCTAAGCCTGAGAAATTACCGGTCAAAAAATTTTCTAAAGAGCTTTTGGATGCACTTAATAAAGTTGATGAAAAATCACCTGGCCTAGTAACCTTTTCAAATTCGGCTGACGCGATAACCGTTATAGCCTACGTTTTCCCAAATAGAGAAGATAGTCTTAAGTACACCAAATTAGCAATTGATCTTTTTTCAAAAGATTTAGGCCAGGATGAAATTTTAAAATGGAATCAGCTTGCAGAGCTTGCACATGATTTGCTAGCAAGTGATCCTGTCCACATCCCCTGCATGGAAACTGTATTTAAGCGCTTGAAAGCAATAACGTCAGAGCCTATAGAGAATACCAAAAAAAGAAGCTTTTCTTCGGAAGATGAAAGCGATTCGATAACAGATGATGTTGTGCCCTCTAAAAAAAAGTTAAAATCAGAAGCTGATATTTTATCTGAACAAAGACGCGAGTGTTCCACTCCAAAAATCTTGACTTTCTAATGACTTTAAAGGCTCACCATATGATCCCTATGCGTGGCGAAGGATTTTACATGATACCAATGTGAAATCCTTCGCCTCGCATAGGGGTCATATGGTCTGAGGCTGCCTTCTTACAACTTTATACTTTGTAAGAAGGCCATTCAAAATTACAACACTGAACCCTTCACAGATACAGCGTAAAAGGTCAGATCAAGTCACGTTCACATATCGACCTATGATGAACATCAAGACTTAAGTCAATTTCGCATTTAATGCGATCTAGACTAAATCCTTTAGGAAGATGTTCCAAATTTATTCTTTTTGCGATCACTGTACATTCTTTTTTCTCTTTTAACCAATCACAGTCGGCTAGTCTTGATTGCATCCAAACATTTCCACTTATATCAATTTCTTTAAGTGGAAGATGCTCTAACTCCGGAGTTAAAGAAAGAAGTAGATTGTCACTAATATCTAACACCTCTAGGCTTTTAAAAAGCTTTATTTGAGGGGGTAATCGCTTTATTTTCCGATTGCTTAGGTTAAGCTGAACTAACTTCTCCTTCATTTCAGACTCTATCCAAAAAGTAAATGCAGATCCTATTTCAACCTCATTTTGAGGGGGGTTCCAGTTCAGTACATTTCCAATTATTTTGATTGCATGATTATACTCTTTTTGCATTTGTTCCCAATTTTGAAGACAACATTTTTTTGCTGGTTCAGAAAGGCTTTCATATGGATTCTCTGATTGGGGGGCTTTATTGCATTGAGTTAGCCCTCCGGATGAGTCAATTTTAAAGTAACATTCTATTTTTCCAAATGTAAAAGTAAGAGTCATGGATCTCCTTAGTAAGTTTTAGTTTAGCAACCTTATCGAATAAAAAGATTTTTACAAAAAAATATTAAATTGTCAACAATAACCACACACATAAATTTTAAATTTTATAATTTTGGAAGACAAAAAGTGCCTTCCTTACTGGTTAAGGTCGGTAAATAAGGAAAAGATTCCTCAAAGATTATCTAAGAGCTGAAATATCGTTCACCTTGAAGGGTTGATTTACTATAACCTAAGGCATTGCTTTAAGTTATATGTGTAGATGCCTTTGCAGACTTTAGTCCCTTAGCTGCTGCAAAGCCTCTCAATTATGCTTCCAAATCAACCTTTTCTTTAAAGTTATGCTGCTTAAACATATCCCGAAAATTTTTTTGTAGCCCACAGCAAGGCTCTTCCGCAGCTGTGGGTATAGCAAAAAGGCCTTCGTTCCCCCTGGGGGTAGGGTGTAGAATTAAAGCAAAAAAGAATACAAGATTTGATGGCAAATTTTGTCCCCATATTTTATGCATCAAAAAATCTAGGCGACCGCACGGTCAGCAATGTGCCCGGAGCTCCAGAGGGAGCGGTATATGTCTAGCCCATAGTGTAGGCCCTGAGGGGGGCCAAACTATGGGTCGATTAAAAACTGCCGCGGAGCTCTGGAAGAGCGGTAGAGGTCTCCCCCCTGGTGTAGCCCTGAAG
>JACDDG010000490.1 GCA_013817115.1 Parachlamydiaceae bacterium
GTTTTTCCCCTCCTATCGACTCGAAGGCTTATAATGCAGTTCTTAATGGAACTTTTGCCGATGATTTTAATAATATTGTGGATGCTAAGCTCAAGAACCTTTCTCCAGAAGATAGAAGCCTTTTAAAAAATGCTCTTTTCTCCAAGGAAGCACAAGAAGCCTTGCCCCCGCAATTAATGGAAAGTTTCAAAAAAGTACAGCAAGCAGCTATTACTAGACTTGGACAAACTCATGGCGTTTCTCAAACTTGGGTCCCTGATACCGAATTATTGGGTATAGCTGCTGTTAAAATGAAAACTATAAACTTCAAACTAGCTCTTGAACAAATCAATCAGGGAAAGGAATGGGCTGATTCCGGAATGAAAACACTCAAAAAATTAAATGAACAAATCAAATCAGGAGGTGGTACTCCTCCACCTAGTCAGTCATATCTTATGAGCTACCTTAATGCGGTTAATTTGGTCCTCATTAAAATGAAAGAAATGTCCTATGAAATTGCAATGACTGACTCTAACTTAGCGATGACCATGAATAAAATTCAAAATGACGATCAAATTGGCAATTTGAAAAAGCAAGAAAAAGATCTTAAAGAAGTTATGGCAAAAGAGAAAAAAGCTGAATCTATGGGCCCTTTAAAGGCTATTTTTACGTGGATTCTTAACCTTATTTTAGTCATGTTTTTGGGTCCCCTAGCCTTCGTTGTTATTGCTGCGATGATGGCAAAAAGTATTATTGAGGCCGTCAAAGATGGGAAAGATGGCTTTAAAGCCTTTATGGCTTTCGATGTAATTAGTGAAGTAACAAAATCCTTTGAACAGATTGGGAAAGCCATTGGCGGACCCTTTGGAAATTTTTTAGCGAAGGCAATGTCCGTTATGGCGATCGTTGCTTTAGCAGTTGTTGCCCCGCAGGCATTAGCTGCTGACCTTTTGATGGGCAACGGAACAATCGTTAAGGAATTGTGTAAAGCACTTAGTATTCCTAAAGACGTGACTGAAAAGCTTAGCATGGCTGTGCAAATCGTCGCCCAGGTTGTTGCCATGGTCGTGATGGCTGTCCTTACAGGTGGTGCCACCATCGCGATCTCTATAGCTCAAATCACGAAAACGATTGCTCAAATTGCGTTAACTATAGTTAAAACTGTGATAAGTCTCGCAACCAATTTAGTTAAAACGGTAACTCAAATGCTTAAAGTGCTCGTAGCTAAAGTCGTGGATTTTCTTGTAGATATTGCAAAATCAGTTGTAGATGCTCTAAAAGCTGTAGGGGCCAACAGTTCTAAACTTGGTAAAGTACAACAAGCTCTTACAAAAGCTGAACACTTTGTTAAAGCAACTCAAGCAGAACTAAATCATACCATTAATGGTGTCAAGAGCTCAAAGGCTGAAATTTATCTACAAAAAATTATAGACAACTCCAAAAATAAAATTTCGATGCTTGAAAAACAAAGTAATGCTTTTAATAGCCAGGGGATAAAAGATCTTAAAGAAACTCGAAACGTCGCGCAGAACACATTGGACAGCCTTGGCGATACTGCTACCGCTGTAGAAAAAACTTCAGCGCAAGTCGCTTTAGATTCTGCTGAGACAGCTTTAAAAACCGCAACTGAAGCCGCATCAAAGGCAATGCAAGCTGCCGCGACACGGTCAGGAAATATCATGCAGTTAGTCACAAACACAGCTCAAACAGTTAAGGATGTGGCAGATGCTGTAGTTAGTATCCATAACAATATTTTGCAAGCTCAAATAATTCGGATGAGAGCAGCTATAGAAGCTGCAAAAATCATGGTTGAGGTCTTTATTAAAGTGATGAAAGAGATGGTGGCTAAACTGATGGCAATGGCTAAAGGTGCTATAGGGGACGCCAAAGAAACCGGTGATCAAATTCAAAAAATGTTTGCTGAAGCTTCAAGTGTAATTCAAAATTTATGTAACGCTCGCGCCTAAATTAATTCCTAGATTTTGTGGAGGCTTATGAAAAAAACGTATGAATCAGAAGAAGAGGAAATCATCGATAAAGAAGTGGATAAAATGGGTGGCCAATGCGCTCCTGAGCAGAAAGATCAACTCCGTCAAATTCTAGGTGACGTCGCTATAAAGGGTTTGACCATCATGGAGGCGATCAAAATGCCGGCTGGTTTAGTTGAATTGATCTTTAGCT
>JACDDG010000086.1 GCA_013817115.1 Parachlamydiaceae bacterium
GATATCCCCTTACTTGATTCAATTGCTGCAATTAGTCGAGACGCTACCTTACATGCACTTAACAAGCTGTTTAGCTTGCCGGATCGGGAGTAAGTAACGACAAACGACCTTAAAGACAAAGGACAATAATGACTCCAAGGGCACCATCGACATCTGTTATCGCTTTTTTGGTTGTGATATAAAACGTCATTAAAGTCTTTCGAGTCATTATTGTCCTTTGTCTTTAGGGTCGTTTGTCGTTAGCGTCGTTTGCCTAAACCTGATGCGTATGGCTTCAATGTTGAGCTATAACAAAATGAAAATAGATAAACTGCGAGAAATTATTTCCCAAAATAATTGGAATGACATTGTCTCAACTTATTCAAGCAAAAATATATGTTCTTTGCTTGATTTTAAAGAAGTAATGCAATTAGCAAACAATCTTTTTGGCTATTGGTTTAATTTCGTCCAATGGATATTCTTTGCTGACTGATTTTTCTGTAGCCTAAACTGGCGGTCGAATTAAACCAAAATACCGTTATATTGGGCAGAGATTTTACCGTACCTTGCTTGATGCAGGAAAGATGCAGGAAATCCAGACCTCATGAAAAGTGCTTCGCACTTATTTGTTAATTTTCGTCAGAAAAGTGAAAAAAGTCTTTAAATAAAATGGCTTGTCAATTAAATTTTTGTTTCTAAAGCAAAAAAAACAATGACAAGCCATGAACATATCTTCTCAAATCAACGAAAAAAAATCTAGAAAATATCACCTCATCAGCCGAGATATTCAGGCTAAAATTCTCGAGGAGTCAGAAAGACACTCTCAACGAGATTTGGCAAAAAAATATGATGTTCCTAGAACAACCCTACAGCATTGGATCGATCGAAAGGAAAAACTTAAGACAACAGATCCAAATGTAGCCGCATTTTTTGAATCACCTTCCGGGCAAGCATGGCTACATAAGATGGTCTTAGGTACTTTTGTGGTTTTCCATCATAATGGCAATAGTGGGATTCCTGATCTTCATGAGTATTTCGAGATTATAGAAGTAAATACATTTGTAGGGACCTCATTTCTGCATTACAAAGGGTTAGCAAGACTATCGATGAGCAGATAGTTATATTCGGAAATAAAGAGACTCAAAGACTTGCGGTAAATATGCCCCATCGAAATATCCCGGGAGCACTTGATGAAAACTTTATTATGGATGAGATGACCCTTATTTTGATGGATCCGATTTCAGGATTTATTCTAGCCGAGGAGATCGAGGAAAAAAGAGATGCCGAAACTTGGCATAAAGTCACTCAAGGAGGCTTAAAAGGTTTAAAAGTCACCATTCATCAATTTGTCGGGGACGAAGCCGGAGGTCTTACAAAGCTGGCTACTGGCATAATGAACGTGATTAAGGGGTCGGATCTCTTTCATATCCAACAGGAAATTACCAAGGGGCTTACGAGCCATTTGGCAAGAACTTTAGAGCAAGTTAAAAGGAAAGAAGATGACTTTCAAAAAGAAAAACGAGAGGTACTTTCAAAATTGCAGGATCACTTGAAACAAGTAGATAAGATAGAGGAGTTACCTAAAAGAGGAATAAATACCGGAAAGAGACTCATCAGAATAGAAAAGGAAGAAAAAGCCAATCGAAAAAAAAGAGAAGTCACTGAAAAACAATATCAAACGGCCCAAGAAGCAAGGAGAAGCATTACTGACTCGTATCATCCATTTAGTCTAGATACTGGAGAAAGGCAAAACCCGGAAACTGTTAAAAGCAAGCTTGAAAAATCATATTCAGTGCTTGAAGCAGTGGCCAAAGAAGCTGGTTGTACAGGTAAGCAAAAGCAAAGACTAGAAAAGTCTAAGGGATCGATGCCTTCTATGATTGCAGTGATAGTTTTTTTCTTTTCTTTTCTTACAATGACAATCAATTCCATGGGATTAAACGCTTCAAGTGCTACATTATTTGAGGAGCTCACGTCGATACAATATTTAAAACTGTGTTTACAAAGAGCCAAAAAAAAGAAAAAAAAAGAGCAGATAGCGGTGATCTTAGAGAAAATGGAGAATCGGCTTAGGAATAACCCGTTATGGCAAGAGATATCTAAGGCAGTGCAAGCTGAATGGTGGAATAAGGCGTTAGAATGTGCACAAGTATTTCAACGATCTAGTTCATGCGTAGAAGGGAGGAATGGACAGTTATCTTTGAAGTTTCACGCTTTTCGTCGCATAAATGTAAACAGTCTCAAAGTCTTAACCGTTCTACATAATTTTTTTATTAGAAGACCAAACGGCAGCACTGCAGCGGAAAGATTTTTTGGACAGAAACAAGAAGATCTGTTTACATCTATATTAGATAAGGTGGAATTGCCGAGACCAAGAAAAAAACATCGAAGAGAATCTAAAAAGAGCAAAGAAAAGCAAGTCGCTTAGGCAATTCGTTGGACGAAATTAAACCAATAGCCCACGCAGTTAGTAGAGGATTTTTTCCAGGCAGCAGATATCGTCTTTTTGTTACGCAATCTTGTAGGCCGAGCATGTTTTTCTATTTTCTAATTGCTAATGAAAACGGAGAACTTATGATTGAAGGGACAGAAAATGAGAAATTTGAAAATGAGTATTCTTTACTTTTTGGACACATGAATGGAGAGGAAACTGCCTTTACCCTAATTTCGGAGGATGGTTTAGAAATCGTATCAGCCGTAGCAGTACAAAAGCCGCTAATGGCGTTGGGGAAAGATGGATCAGTAATAAAAATGCGTCTTGCTACAAGTAAGGTAGATTGTTTTTTAGTGCAGTGTACAGGCCTAAATCCCAACGAAAACTTTAAATATATTTCCACTATTTGTCATAAGAAAGACCAACATACATCAGCCGCAGATGCTAAAGGCAATTGGCAGACAATGTTATATCCTGCCGTTATTGGGCTTGAAGGGGGGTTTGGGTCTCTACAAATAAGACGTGAAAATGGAGATGACTTAAAAGTAAATTATCTGTGGGGAAAAGACGCCATAAAAGTTACTAGAAAAGAAATAGAAAAAAATAATTCGAACAAAAGTTAAAATGCTAAAAATGGAATGTTTTTTTGTGTTAATATTAGCTGCTGATAACTAAGCCAGTTTTGGTTGAAGCCAAATTAATTATCAAAATAACATTACTAATTTCTGCTGGTAAAGTAACTCTTTTTAGAGCAGTTTTAGGTCCTTCCAGTAGTTTTGCGTCTGTTACATACTCCCATCACATCACATAGAAGATCGTCCAGATAAGGAAATTTCCAATGTTCGAATACACCAATCTGACAAGCCCTCTCGCACGGATAATTACAATTATTAAATAATAAAGTGACGCAACATAAAGAATTTCTTGAAAGCATGCTTTCAAAAATATCTTGAATAATGTATGATTTTCGACGAAGCAGGATACAAAAGCGAATAACAAAATAAGTTCTAATATAAATGAATAAGACTTAGTCAGCTTTTTTGAAATTAAATCTTCTTTGGAAGTCGCCCGCATGGCCTTTAATTATCTTAAGGGTGATTCCGGTGACTTCCAACGAAGATTATAATAGACGTATAATGCGATTTCTTCACTTTTTTGTTTCTATGTGAGTATTTTACACGAATCCTTACCGCCTACCAAATACACCATTTTACAATGAAGTATTTTTTTTTAATGAAAGACCTTAAGCCTAAAAGATGGAGAAAATGAATCAGTCCTTCAGAATTCCAAAATGAGAGCGTGGATTTCTGCAAACGTACGATTAAAGCAGGGGATTTCACCTTCGATCCATTGAGCTGAATCGATTGACATCGCTGATTCTTTAATTAAATTAGGTTTACGCATAAGAGCATTTAACCTATGAATTATTTCTATTTTAGAATCACAGGCATCCACATCTGACATATAACTTATCATCTCCTGTAGTCTCACAATCACACTATTTGATTGATTATAAACAACCACAAGCATTTCTGTTTTTTCCAATCGATTTAAATTTAGGTGAACTATGGATTCTATTTCTGTAAAAATCTTTTCAAATAGTGTTAGACATGATGAAAGTACTAGCTTTTCAATTCAAGCAACTAAAGTTGCTACAGCTGTTGATAAGACCGTTTCCTTCCAATTAATAAATTCAGACCTTTTATTTACTTCGCTCAGTTTAAATCCTTTATTTAATTTTACTATTAAAAATATTATTACGTCAAACTTTACTTTCCCTTGAAGTTTCTAAAAAAGAAAAAAACAAGCATAATTTTATAAAAAACCCTATTGAGCCTTGACCAACAGGGTTGTATTTAAATTGAAGTTTAAAAAATCTCTTTTATAGTTTACCTATTTTAGCAACTAAGCCATTATATTCGAGACAAAATTTTTGAAGTTTTGGTAATACTGACTCTAAACCAACACGAGTTGGTTGGATTTCAGGTTTTAATTCTTCACCCCAGAGGATAAGTTTGTTTGAATGTTCAAGTAATGCTTTATTTTCAGGGGAATCATTTAATTTTGAAACGCTTTCCAGTTTTGATTTTAACACAGAAATGCACTTTTCTAGTTTTTCAAGCATCGCTTTAGCTTTTTGTTCTCTACCAGCTTGAGCTTGTTGGATATGTTGCTGGCCTTGTTCCCGCAAGGTTGCTGCTTTTTCAGCTAATGCCCTGCCTTCGTTTTTTAACATTAATGCTTGACTAGCTAAAATATCAGCTTGATCAGACATCTCCTTACTTTGCTTTTTCATATCCTGAGCGGTATTAATTATTGTTTGAGTATTTTCTTTCTTCTGACGTAATTCTTCGCCTTTTAATCTATTTGCCTCTATTAATGCTTCTGTTGAAGCTAATTGGACTTTTGCAGAAGACTTTTGAACTTCGAGTTCGGCTAATCGATTTTTGGACTTGTTAAAAGTTTCCCATTTTTGTTTAAAGGCGGTTTCTTCTTGTTTTGTTTCGTAACGTACGGTTAATGACTGCATTTTTTTCTCCTAAAGTTTGTGAAAAATTCAAAATTGAATTCAAAATCATTATAATGTTAAACATAATTCTTTGTCAATAGAGATTTCTAATAAAAACTAAAGAACAACTAAATAAATATGCAATACATTTATTAAAAATAATTTTTTGATATAGTGCTAATGAACCTTCTTTCAAACACATAATGGATGGTCGACAGGCTTTAAGAATTTATGCAAAAGCTAGACCAAAGAGGAGAGATTAAAAATTTAGGTGCATAAACTCAAAAATTCTGATGACAAAACAAATTGTGATTAATAATACGAAAGGATAAATCAGGAATATTTAAAAGAATTTCAGTCTTGTGGCAGTAGGAGTGAATTAAAAATTTATAAAAAATACATTGAAAAATGCATAACTGGAAATATTACCACTTACACTTTATACAGATAGAGGTGCTAAAAGATTTTATTTTATTTAAAGACTTATTGCACTCTTCAGACAAAAAATTAGCAAATAAGTGGTGAAGCAATTTTCATATGATCTGGATATCTGCATCAAGGTACGGTAAAATCTCTGCCCAATATAACGCTATTTTTGGTTTCATTCCACCGGCCAGTTTAGGTTACAGAAAAATCAGGCAGCAAAGGATGTCCATTGGACGAAATTAAACCAATAGCCATCTTTTTTATGATAACTTTCAAGACGATGCCGTTCAGCAATTTGCTTTAAATTTAGTTCTCGAAGCAAAAGAACATTTTGTTGATCAGTGGAAAATGGATTGGAAAAATGAGGTATTTCTTGGACATCTTTATTCCATACTTTGGCTTTATGAAGATCAGTACAATTGTTATAAAAAAGCTTTTAACATGCTATCAGAACCGCCAGAAGCCTTAATATTACTTCTGGCTGGATGTGATAATTCAACAAGTCTTAATAAGAACATATCTGAAAATTTGTTATTTGAAGCTGTAAATAAAAAAATAACTTATGAAGCAGCTATCATGATGAGGGCTCTATATCGACGAAAACACGATATACAAAAAGAAAATCATTGGGGTACCATATGTAAGGAACTAAAAGATAAAAATGTACATTCAGAAATCATTATTCCCGATGTATTGAATTCTTAGCGGGGAATTTTTATCCCAATTTTGATTACAGATTAGTTTCTGGAGGTTTTTAAAGATCATGGTCACTGGAAAAGATTTAGATTATTACATGAATCTTAATTGGACATACGATTGAGAAAGACACCACAAATGACTGGGAGGATCTTTATATCATTAGCGTTAATGAACTTCCTGGGGTGTTAACTAATGCTCCAAGTGTACAAGAGGGAATGGATGATATTAAAGATGCTATTTGGGCGGCGGTAGAACTGCACTTAAGGCATGGGGAGCCTGTTCCTGAGCCGAAAGAAAGATACTCAATAGCAATGAAGATTAACTCAACGTTAAAGTTCGATCCATAAGTTTACCGATGATTCGATCTGGCCTAAGTTTCAGACCTGACATTCTGACATTTGCACATCTAGGATGAAAATTTTCACTTGAAGCAAATGTCAGAATATCACTTCAGACACCTATGGCGGGGCATTCCTTATTTTTTTCAGAAAGGCTTGCTTAAGACAAAATTTGTCATGAAATCCTGCGCACTTTTTGCCTTTAATAGCATTATTTAAACTTCTTACGCTGATGTGCGTTGCCAATTTCAAGAGCACGCCGATACTTGGCGATAGTTCTTCTTGCACAACAAATCCCTTGAGCCTGAAGCAGCAATGAGAGGGCTTCATCAGAGAGTGGTTTTAATTTGTCTTCCGCTGTAATCAAAGCCTGAAGCTTATCTCGAACGGTTGCTGATGATAGATCTTCCCCTTCTGAGGATTGATAGGCATTCGTAAAAAAGAAACGCAAAGGAAACAAACCCCTTGGAGTATGTAAATACTTATTGACAACCGCCCTAGCAATCGTGGACTCGTGCAAATTGAGCTCTTCAGCTAACATTTTCATCGTTAAAGGAGTCAGCTTTCCGTCATGTTGACTAAAAAAAGGATACTGCCTCTTCGCCAATGACTGAGCGATTCTTTCCAAGGTCGTATTACGCTGATGAATATTTTGAAAAAACCACTGAGCTGAAAGAATTTTTTGTTTGATAAAATTACGAGTATCCAACGATAACGTTGGATCATCAAGCATTCGTAAATAGCGACGATTAAAGCATAATTGCGGTAAGGGTTCATCGTTAATCGACACATATAACTTTTCGTCTTCTTGATAGACTGTGGCGTCAGGTACAATGGCAGATGCTACGGAATCATTAAATCCAGAACTAGGATGCAATTCTAGCTTAGCAATCTCCCCCTCAATAGCCTGGGTTAACTCTTTACTACTACAGCCTAATGCTCTTTGAATTTGCGGAATGCGATTGTGCAATAGCTCTTGGTAGAGCTCTGAAATGATTCGATAGGCTAAAGTATCTTTCTTACCCTTTGCTTGTAATTGAATTAACAAAGATTCTTGTAAGTTTCTAGCTCCTACACCATGAGGTTCAAAATGTTGGATTTCTTCAAGAACATGGGTAAGATCCTTTTCATTAAAATTATTGAGCAGTGCGATTTCAGCGAGCGATTCTTCAAAAAAACCGGAGTTATCAAAATTGCCAATGATCGCTTCCGCCATTGCTTGTTCATTTTCTGTGCTGAAAGTTTCCCGTGCCTGCATCATTAAATGACCAAACAACGTCGTTTGGCCGCACAAAGAACTTTCCATAAACGTTTTTAGCTTTTCTTCTTCGCTGCTACGCTTAATATAACTGTTACCGTCCCCAAGGTAGTCACGAAAATCGTCATCTATGCGCTTTAATATTTCAAAATTATGATCGTCAAACCGTAATTCTTTCTCTGGAGTAAACTCTTGTTCTTCGGCGGCTTCTTTCCAAGATTCTTCAGCCTCTTCTAAAATTCGGTTTTCTGAAGAATCTTCATCTGAACTTTCAAGAAGAGGATTCTCGGCTATTTCAGCCTCGAGCTTTTCCGAAAGTTCAATGATTGGCATCTGAAGAATATTAATTGCTTGCTGCATTTGGGGAGACATAATCATGCGCTGCATCTGCCGAAGGCCCGGACTTTGCTTAGCGCGCATTTCTAACGAAGGTGATTGTGACATGCTATTCACTCTTGTTCTTCTTTATACTCGACTCCTCCTCGTTGTAACCGATTATTTTACTTTTGGCAAGTGAATAGTCATTTTATTAATATGTTTGGGTACAATTAAAAGTGTGTAGGTTGACTAGAAGGGGGCAAATACGCGCTGTGCTGTAATCATTTTACAACCACAGAGATCGCAAAGAACACAGATCAGCAAGTGAAATTGGTGGCAAAAATGTAATACGTCATTTCAATCATAATTTAACTCTTTTTTTTGAAAATGTTTGCAGCTTAAAACATAACCTGAAAATCATTTTGTAGCCCAAAAGCCGATATCGGCTTTTGGGCTATTATGCCGAATGAATTATTATGCCGATAACTTTTTTTCAAATTTGCCTACGCACTAGCTTAGAGTCTATT
>JACDDG010000491.1 GCA_013817115.1 Parachlamydiaceae bacterium
GAAGAGTAGAAATACCTAAAGCAGATGGTAAGGTAAGAACTCTTGGTATACCCACAGTAAGTGATAGAATTGCACAAACAGTGGTCAAAATGTACCTAGAGCCCTTTGTCGATCCCTGTTTCCATCCTGATTCCTATGGATATCGGCCGAACAAATCGGCAATTGATGCTGTTGGAGTAGCTAGGGAGAGATGCTGGAGTTATGACTGGATTGTAGATTTAGATATCAAAGGATTCTTTGATAACATGGATCATGAATTGGTTATGAAAGCATTGAGGAAACACACCGATTGCAAGTGGATCATCATGTATATGGAAAGATGGTTAAAAGCGCCTGCACAGTTGGAAGATGGAACCATAATCCAACGAACAGTTGGCTCTCCACAAGGGGGTTTATGCAAAGCTTTGCATAAACCCCCTTATGCAAAGTAGAGCATTATGCAAAGTAAGCCTTCAAGCCTCTCGGAAGATATAGCTTTTTTATCGGTTTACTTTGCATAATATCCGAGTCATTTGAGTTTTGATAGCCATGAAAGGAGTGTCTGATCTTTACTCCAGTCAGGAAGATTGCTGTCTATCAGATTGGGGTAGACATTTTCAATAGCCTTCCTTTTTGTTTCGGTATCCGCTCTTGCATAGATTTCTGTGGTTTTCAAATCAACATGGCCGAGAAAATCCCGGATATAAATGAGATTTACTCCTGCCTGCAATAAATGCATAGCCTTCGAGTAACGAAGCATATGAACTTTCACTTTGGAGGGCATGAGCGTTGATGTTTTCCTTGCAGTAGCTGCATAATACTTTGAAACGATGTAGGCAACGCCTTCTTTTGTTAGTTTGTGATGCTGATTATTGGTAAATAATGGATAGTCATTTTTCCATGGTTTATCTAACTCGTTTTCCGTTAGGTAGTTGTGCAATAGAGAAGCTGTATTCTTCATGACAGGGACCTTTCTGATTTTGTTTCCTTTACCAATGAGTGTAATTACTGGAGGGGTTGCTAGAACGACATCACAGACCTTAATGTCAATCAATTCTTGCACACGAGCCCCACAATTACAAAACGCTGATTAATGTAAGATCACGTCTTCCTTTCCGTGTATGTTTATCAGGTTGTTCCAAAAGCAACTGTATCGCCTCTGGAATCAGATGCTCAACGGTTGTTTTCTTTGCTTTTTTGATGGAGATGTTCATGATCTTTTGAAAATGGAATATACCAGCAGGTTCTTCTGCTTGTAAGTATCGAAAAAAAGAATGGTAGACTCAAGAAATCAAAGAAGTAAGGGTCACACAGCGTTTCTTTAGCTAAAGTGGACTGTGGCTCAGGTAGGCGCAAGGAGAAGTTTGTTATAGCTTTTCCCTGTCTAGAATAGATGTCTTTTTCTATCCAATCTTCTAAAGCTCTCTTACCCCAACCATTTTCTATGGTCTTTGAAGCATACCAAAGACGCTGTTCAACGCTATCCAGTTTCTCCATCAGAATGATGTTATGACTCCATGGAATTTGAGCTAGAATGCCTAACTTATTCACATTCACCTTCCTAAAATATTTTTGCATCATCTGTTGATGGATTGACTTTAATTTATTAAAATAACCAATTTCATACTATTTCTATGCGTATGCATAAGCTTATTCTTTGAATGAACAAAAAAATAGCATTGCTTATAAGTGTAGAACTTTATTGGAATTCTTTTGCTGAAATCAGCAAATTTTTAATTTTCCTGCCGTTTAGAACCAAAGTCTAAAATAATGTAAACTTTCGATGAACCTCGTTGGGTTCATACAAATTACGAAAAATCGAAACAGTGCAATTTGAAAATCAAAGTCAAAATAGATCTGATTAGGAATTAAATTAAAAGTGAGCTATCAGGATTATTCAGGTGGATCCGGAGCCGCTATTGAGCTTTCGACACTCAAGGAATCTAATGTTTCCTTCCAATCGACGGTAGGCAATAGGATATTAAAAATGAAAAATGCTGGGGAAGTTAATTATCCAGCAATATGCGAAAATGGATTGGTCATAGCATAGCATTAACCCAAGTTTAACGGCTTATACACCTAAAACTACGATAAAGTTTGGCCTACTCGTCACTACATCTTGAAATTTACAAGATTGTTTTTTTGGCTTTGAGGATTTGAGGTGATAATCCTAAAGCT
>JACDDG010000087.1 GCA_013817115.1 Parachlamydiaceae bacterium
TCTTTGTTCCCTGAAACGCAAACAATGGGATCGATTATTTCAAAATTTAGACCCGCATTATGGCCATCAAGAAATCTATTTAAGAGAAAAAATCGGAGTTTATCTCTTTTTCGATGACATTTCCCTTGTTGGAACTACCACCGTCAAAATGCTTTTAATTTCTCCACATCTTAAAGAACATTTCTTTCCTTATTTCGCTCGTAAACTCCACTTTTTAATAGGGAAAAAACTGACAAAGAATGATGATGCACATTTATCAGAAGAACTCAACCAAATGCTTAAGCTATATCCAAGTGACTTTGATCTGATTCGATTTTCGATTTATTTAGGCAATAAAAAAGCTTCGGTAGATGATTTGGTGTCACCTTATATGACAAGACTGTCCGAACCATTACTTGCTGTTTTGCGTTTGCAGATAATGGTTGATTTGGGTAAAAAAATCACAGCCTGCCGCGAAGCTCTCCTTCCAGATAAGCTTTTAAAGGTCAGCCACGAAGCTGATTGGCGTTTTCTTGCTGCCTTGTTAAATCCCTCGTTAAAATTTCCTAAAAAAGACCTTCCAGATGTAATTTCGAAAATTTGTTCTGATTCGCAAAATAAACACTTCATTTTTTCAAAGATTTATCAGCATACAAAACGAACAATACCTCCATCATTCTTAAAAACCTGGCTTTCATCTACCAGGTTTGACTGGCGACCTTATTACCATTATGTAAGACACCATGTTGAGGCAGATAATCCAAATGAATTAAAAAGTAAACTTTTCGAAATGAGTCGATATATTAAACACAACGAACCTGAATTTGTAAGTTTTGATCAAACCAAACAATATCACTGTGGAAACGAAGATCTTTTTATTAATTTATTTAATTTTTTTTAAGCAAAACGAGTATAGCTATGACAAATTCAAATGAACCGATGCGAAATATAAATCCTTATTTTCTTCTTGAAGTTTCACAAAATGCAACTGATGAAGAAATTCAAGCGAGTTTTCATGCAAAAATGAAATCGTCTAAAGATCGTGAGCAGTTGGTAAACGCTTATTCAAAAATTCGAAATCAATCTGCAAGAAATCAATTCAAGTGGATGGCCATCAATAGTTTTATGGCTGATCCTAAACAAGGGGGCGAAGGGTCTTCTTCCATAGCCCTTGATGAGCTTATTCAAGAACTTGCGTTTTTAAGTGATTGGGAAACAGGAGATCTTCAAAATGTCTGAGAATATAAATCTGCCAGAAGAGCTTCAAGAAAAATATGATAATTTATCTCTTCCGAGCCTTTATGATTATCTATTAACTCAGGAAAAATTGTCTGTAGAAATACGTAAGCAAAACCAAGAAGTAAAAGCACTTCGTGAACAGTGCAAAGAATTAAAGGTCCTTGTTTCTGATTCCTTCGATGAACTCAACAGTAGACTGGATGAGAATGACCAGTTGAGTGAGTTACAGCGCCCACAACATAGCGATGAATTCAATGGAAATGACAAGTTAAAAGAGGACTTGAATGAGGAAGAAGATTTCGAAAACGAAGATGAGGAAGACGTTTCTGAAGTTATAAGCCCCGAAGAAGTAATACGAGCCCAGCAACTTTTAATGCATGCCATGGATTCCCTTTTTAACTTATATCAGGGAATTGCAAAGGGGAATGAAAAAATTCTAGAAACTTTGCCTTCAAAAGAAGGCTTTTGGCGCTCACATAAGCCTCTATGGCGTTCTTATGTGGAAGAGGCCTTGTCTGGGTATGAGGAAGGCGTCAATGCGATGCGACAAAAGCTGGTTGCACAAATGGCTGATTTGGATGTCTCATTGATTAATCCTGGGTTAGGGACGATTTTCGATCCAGTAGAATGCCGCGCTATAGAAACTGTTCAAGGTGGACCTAAAGGACGCATCGCCCAGGTCATTCGATTTGGCTATAAAATCAAAGGCAAAATTGCACGATGTGCAGATGTTGCCATCTATAAAGAAAAATAAATTAAGGATAAAGTCATGGAACTTAATTGCGAAAACAGCACAGAAGTGATCCTAGGAATTGATTTGGGAACTACAAATTCCGAGGTGGCGCTATTGCATAAAGGAAAAACTAAAATTCTTTCCATCGACGGGAGTAAAATTATTCCATCGGTCATTTCCTTGAATGCCGAGAGCGACATTTTAATCGGTAAGGCGGCAGTAAACAATGAGCTCGCAGCTCCAAACGATACGGTTCGGACAATTAAGAGGCGAATGGGCCTCGACGAAGTTATTTCTTTGGGGAACAATGTGATGAATCCTCAGATGTTGTCTAGCTTAATTCTAAAAAGATTAAAATTGGCAGCAGAAGAATTTTTAGGTCATTCTGTAAGTAAAGCGGTTATCACAGTCCCTGCATTCTTCAACGAAAAACAGCGCGAAGCAACTAAAGAAGCAGCAGAACTTGCCGGACTTGAAGCCGTTCGACTCATTAATGAACCTACTGCAGCTGCGTTGGCTTATTCTATGGGGAAAATGAACGGCGAGTGCTGTCTTGTCTATGATCTTGGCGGAGGTACTTTTGATGTTTCAATCGTACAGCTTTCCGAAGGCCTGATGGAAGTTATAGCCAGCCATGGAGATGCAGAACTTGGTGGAGTCGACTTTGATCGATTGATTGCTGAAAGAGCTCGAAAAGAATTCATCGAGTCGTATCAAATCGATTTAGCTAAAGATCCTTTAGCATGGGCACGTGTAATGCGCGCTGCAGAAGCTGCAAAGATTAAGCTTTCTACAGAAGCAATGGCAGATATTCATGAGGAGTTTATCGCTAGCAATAACGGTGTTGCTTTGCACCTCAAGTTTACAATTTCACGCACTGAATATGAAGCATTGATCATTCCTACCATAGAAAGAACATTAATTTCTGTTCGTTCAGCACTATTAATGGCTGAAATGACTGCAAGTAAACTTGATCGCATTATTTTAGTAGGAGGAGCTACATATACTCCGATGGTTGCTGAGATGTTAGAAAAAGAATTGAAGCTCGTGCCACAAGCATGGCTTGATCCTTCCTTAGTTGTAGCAATGGGAGCTGCCATAGAAGCAGCAAACATATCTGGACAGTCCATCGGCCCCATGATGGTAGATATTACCCCTCACAGCTTAGGTACCTCATGCTTTACAATGGACGATTATATTGAAAATCATATATTGATCCGCCGAAATAGCCCCCTTCCATGCACAGCCTCGCGCATCTTTTATAAGATGTCAGAAAAACAAGATGGTGTTAGAATCCAAGTCTATCAAGGAGAATCCGTTGATATCCATCAAAATCAACACCTAGGAAGTTTCGAGCTTGAGGGCTTAAGCGGCGGGGGGAGAGATCTTTGCATTTCATACACCATTGATGCTAGCGGCTTATTACATGCATCTGTGACTGATATCAGCACCGGTAAAAAAAGTACTAAAACGTTAAAACGAATTTCTAATAGCCGCGTAAAGAGAACAAATCTAGCTGATTTAGCTGCCATTCGTCTAGATATTCCTGAGGTGCAAACGCGGGAATATATTGATGAAAATGAAGATGGAGAAGAGGATGATAATTTTTGGAAGGCATTGGAAATAGAAAATAGCCCCATTTCTCCTAGTGAAGAAGGAATATCAGTTTCTTTCGATCACCCTACTATTCTTAAAAGTGAAGCCCTTATTGCGCAAGGAACACTGGATCAAATAGATGCAGATCAATTAATTAGGGAGCTTGAACTTGTCAAAGCAGGGGATACGGAAGCCTTAAACAGACTGCATGACCTTATCTATTATTTGGAGTAAATCTTTCATGGATTTATTGGATGTGTTGATGCTACCTTGCCCTGTGTGCAAGGCCAGGCAGGCTGAACCTCAAGAATTTTGCAGGCGATGTGAATGTCATTTGCTCCTTCTTGCAAAGGCTAAGCTAGAAAGCTTTGAACAACCTTTTTGACACAAGTCTGCTTCCTTCCGCGGCGTTGAAGCGGGAGGGAGCAAACTTATCAAATAGCACTCATTGCGAAGAAAAGTACGGCCTAAAAAATTATTATTAGCAAAATAAATATGACCATGGTAATATGACTATAGACAATCACGTTATTGGGTTGTCCTAATAAAGGAGCTCATAATGATAGAACGTATCCCCGCAGGAAAATTTAAAACACACTGCTTAAAAATTATGGATGAGGTTTATCACTCACACCAAAAAATTATTGTCACAAAACATAATATTCCCGTTGTGCAAATTGTACCCATTGAGCCTCAAAGCTCCTCCTTATTTGGTTGGTTACGAGGCACAGTACATTTTAATCACGATATAATTTCTCCAATTGATGAGGAGTGGGATGCCAATAGTTGATAAAATATTAAAGCATAAACTTCTACTTGATACACACATTTGGATTTGGCTTATGAATGAAAATCCTGTTTTTTCAGATTCGTTTTATACGGCCATCGATCGGCTTTCAAGTCAAGATGGGATATTAATTTCACCCATTTCAATTTGGGAAATTGGAATGCTCGTGGAAAAAAAAAGAATTACACTCGAAATGGATTGCATGGATTGGATCCAGAAAAGCTTATCCGCCCCAGGGGTTTCTATTGCACCTTTAACTCCAAGAATAGCCATACAAAGTTGCCGACTACCCGGTAACATTCACGGAGATCCGGCTGATCGTATTTTGTTGGCTACAGCACACGAAGAAAACGCAGTTTTAGTTACTTGTGATGAAATACTCCTAAAATATGGCAAAGAAAATTTTGTTTTTCTTTATAATCCTTGTTAATTGCGTTTATTTGGTAGTGCCACCACTATTAGAAACCTTAGGTGAAGCTGTACTGCGTGAAGGTGTAGGAGAAGAATCTCGGGCCCCCCCATACAAAGAACTGGAATTTTGATTCCCGTGATATAGAGAGGAACTTCCCTGACCACTTTGATAAAGAGAGGTACCGGAACCAATACTTTGTTTACTTTTATTTTTATCTGGAGTTTTAGGATTAAACCTTTCATTTGCTAAAGGAGACATTGTCTTTTTTGCTGATGTTCCAGGTTGTGAAGAGGTCTTGCCATAAATAAAGGGGGAAAAAACGAAAAAAAGTCCAAGAAAAATTGAGACAATTTTCGAATTCATATAATTATCCTGGTTAGAAATTAATTTCCTTTAATACTTTTATTATACTAGTTTAAATTATACTTGTCAATTTAGAGCAACTCATTGAAAAGGTTAAATCCTGGAAGGCTGATATGTTGTCAGCAATGCGGCCGGAGGTCTAGAGGGCCGGTAGGGGCGCGAGAAAGCCACATAAGTGTTTTACTTCGATTTACTCTACTGGAACGGCGTTAAATTTTTTCACCAATTTTTCACGCGCTTCAGCTGTTGTATATAAAGCATTAAAATGGACATTATCAAGATTTACGATAACGCGTAATTCATCAGGTTTTACTTCAACGCCCTCTTTGGCATAGATACTTCCACAAAGTTCCCCATTCTTATTAGGGTTAAGTGCTAAAACCAAGATAGGTTTCTTTTCAGCCCCTGCTAAATATTGAATTTGCATTTCTGTTGCCCAGTACCCATTCTTGGAATGCTCAGACACCAATGAATTCGGAACCTTCAGAGTTTTCATGTGCTCGATAGTCTTTAGCCTCAATTCAGCATGTCCTTCTTCATGTTTATCATCTCGTGTGACTAGTTGGCCTTGATGTTGTAATATCCAGTCGCCTGTTGAGATTGCATTGTAAAAACAATTTCCATCTCCGGTAGTCGGTAACATTTCAATTGAGGCATCTAAAGCTCTTAAATTAACACATATGTCTTCGTTGCGATCTGTTGTTGCAGTCAAAGAACTTGTCCCGTAAAACATCAGATCTTCAAGCATTTGCCTTGCTTCTTGCTTTTTCGGTTCCCCGTTAGACAAACTCTTCCAAGCACTATTAACACTTTGAACAGATTTGTCAAAATTATCTTTTAATTGATCTTTATCCTGCGAAGCAACGTTCGTAAGATATTTAACGGAACTATGAAGTGCATCTGCATAAAGTTCTTTAGCTGCATCCCCTTCAGGCAATAGATCCGCTGATGTATTCATAATCACTTCATTTAATACCAAAATGGTATTTAAAATTAGCGTTCTCTTCTCGTGAGTCAGAGAACCTGCCTCAAACTGGCTTTTTGCATCCTCTTTAATCGCTTCAAGATCTTTTAAATTATTAAAATCTACATTGAAAAGTCTATGCTCTAACGAATTAATATTTGACATTATATACCGCCCTTATTAGGTTATATTACCATTATATCAGAAATGTATTTTACTCGCAAACAAGTACAATTAAAAAAATAGTTAGCATAGCCTGTTCTTTTTTTAGATATTACTTTAATACTCTTTAGCAAGCTTCCCATTATTCAAATTAATATAAATAAACATAAATTAGACATGAAGATATCAGAAAATTACAAGTCCTTTAGACATGATTCTGAATATGTTTGCTCTGTAAATGCTGTAGACATAGCTCTTTCCAATTGAGATAGTGCAGAAATCGTTTCAATATTTTTATCGAGAAGAATAGGGGATGAGATATTAATTTTAAGAGTTGAAAAAGGCTTTGGAATGCGCAATTTGTCCCAGCTATTAAATTCCCAAAAACGATCTGCTTCCCAGGAAAAAGCGAAAATCGGCGCTCCTGTCTCCTTAGCCGCAAAAACTATTCCTGGTTTCATTTTACATCGAGGACCTTTAGGTCCATCCGGAGTGATCAGCAAAAGGCCACCTTTATCATTGAGATATGTGATAGCCGAACGCAACGCTTCATGCTTTAAATTATGAGCTACGCGAATGGAATGTCCGTTGCGATATGAATTGATGGCACGCGCGATAGGCTCGCCGTCACGACTTTTACTAAGGAAAGCAGCATAATGACTTTCAGGCAAAAAGCGACGAAAAAATTCACACATTACCACCATACTATTATGCCACAACATCACGATACCTTTCTTGTCGCCCATTTGCTCTAGATGGTGTAGGCCTGTAATTTCTATTTTACACGTCCATAGAAGACACTTCACTGTATATTTACATGCAAAAGCCAGGGGAGAAGGCAAAACGAAACGTTTAAATTTTATCCACCAATCTTTAATAATCATTTCGTTTCCATTTTTTTGAGGATAGCCTTAGCGGCATGTTCGCTAGCTGTAAATCCGCTTAGTGAATTCGAAAGCTGTTTACAATCATCCAAACAAGTTTTTCGTCGCGAAGTTTCCCCATAAAGCTGAACTAAATAATTAAAAATAATTTCGGGGTTCAACTTTTTATCGAAATATTCAGGAAAGACCTCTTTTTGCGATAAAATATTCACGATGCAGTAATGAGGCAAATTCAATCGTACCAAATATTTGCAGATATAATAATTCAATTTAGACAATTTATAGATCACTACTGTTGGGCAATGATGCAAGGCCAGTTCTAAAGTCACTGTACCCGCTTTTGCTATAGCCACACGGGAATCACGCATTAATTCATACGTAAAAGTGCCCGGGACAACGATGATGCGATGTATTTTAGAAAATTGATAGCGAGCAACCTCTTTCCAAATCAAGTCACCATGCTCAGGAGAATTACATGAGACTGCAATAATGCGTGGAGCTATTTCTTGCTTTAACAGCATTTCGACCGCTTGCAATTGTAAGGGAAGATTGGCGTGTAATTCAGCGAGGCGGCTACCGGGAAAAAGCGCAAGGATAGAGCTTTCTTCTGGGATGTTAAATGTTTTCTTCCAGCTATTATTGTATGGATAAGCAGCAAGATATTCGCTTAAGGGGTTACCTACGAAATTTACAGGCAAAGCGGTATCGGCATAGTATTCAGATTCAAATGGGTAGATGGTCAGTAATAAATCGAGGTTTTTAGCCATTGTGTGGACACGGTTAGCCCTCCAAGCCCAGACTGAGGGAGAAATATAATGCACAATTTTGCCTTGATAGCCCTGTTTGCGTAAACATTTAGCTAACCGTAAATTAAAGTCGGGATAATCGATGAGAACTACAGCCTGCGGATTTTCTTGAAAAATTTTGCGACTTAGTTGACGAAATTTGGAAATAAGTTTTGGAAGAGACTTAAGCACATCGATAAAACCCATGACGGCAAAATCTTCCATGCGATAGAGGAGAGTTTCGAGACCTACGTTACGCATCTTTGGTCCACCCACGCCTGAAAATTGAGCTGTCGGATGCAGCACACGCAGCTTTTTCAATAAATGGCTGGCATGCAAATCACCGCTATGCTCACCGGCAAAGAATATAATTTTTTGATCTGCTTGTTTATTTGACATTGAATGGGGGGGGCAAATTTTTATGGCTTATCGATTGTTAGAAACCAGCTATTTTACAATTAATATAGAGCTTTATGCATTTAAAATGTAGATGAATGTGAGCATTTATACCGAAGTCCGTCCAAATTTTGGATTTTGGCCAAGAGAAAGCTCCCGCGATTAA
>JACDDG010000088.1 GCA_013817115.1 Parachlamydiaceae bacterium
TCGACCGGAGAGCCGTATGCGCTAGTACCGCCCGTGCGGTTCGGAGGGAGGGGTGGTGAAAGCCATTCCTACCTCTATTAAAAGTGAGCGCGTAAAAAGAAAATGCTTAGATTTCCCACCAGTGCATTACAAAGATTTCGGGGTATGTTTTAAAGCTGCATAATTTCCAAAAAATGATTGAGTTAGAAGCATGATTGGAATGTCGCGCTACAATTTGGCTACGTTTTACGAATGCTGAGATTTAATCGGTAGCTTGGCCTTGCATGAGTCTGAGAAAGCTGGCATTTTGAAATCTTTTGAGAGGGACAGAAGTATTAAAAATTAGCTATTTTTGCCCATCGCGCCAAAAATGTAAAGTTAGCCCAACGTAGGGTGAATTTATACAAACGTCACTAAAGTCCCATAGGATTTGTGTTTCAAGTCCAAATCATAAATATTGCCAAAGCTTTAAAAAGCGAAAAAAAACATCTCATTTGTATTCTGGTAACGAAATCATATTCGATGCGATTTTTACCTCTTCCATAATCTCATTTGATCGTGCTTCTGCAACTTCCCTATTGACTTCATCCCGAACGAGAAATGATTCGTTAACTAAAACACCCAATTTTTGATTGGCTTCAACGAAGGGATGTAATAGTTCATTATAACGGTAAAATGCTCGATGATAATTGCCGCCTGCTTGTTTTAGTTCTCCTGCAAGAATATAAGCACCAACTAGTGCCAGATTATTACCTTGACCAGATATTGGAGATGCACTGTAGCCTGCATCGCCCAACAAAGCAACTCGCCCTTTAGTCCATGATTCCATTTTTACCTGTGTAACAGAATCAAAATAAAAATCATCGCTACTTAACATCAGTTCAAGTATTTTTGACGCTTCCCAGCCAAAATCTTGAAAATTGTCGTGTAGGAATCTCTGTTGCTTGTTTTCATCCCGAATATTGTTTAAGACATTCTGCGCACGGAACATGAATGCAGCTTCAGCTATTTTGGGGTTCTTATCGCTGGTAATAGATATCAGTTTTTGATTGGCCTCGCACTGAACTTCGGTGTGATTCAAATTGAGATAATTTGGAATACTAAAAACGCTAAAGAACGAACCAAAGTCAATTAATTTATATTCATCTTTATCAAAAACCATACGTCTCGTTGTTGAGTGCAAGCCATCAGCCCCAATAACCAAGTCATAATATTCGGTCCTACCATCTTTAAATTGAACTTCTACATCATCATCACTCTGTTTAATGCTATTAATCAATTGATTGAAATGACAGGGAACACCTTCAATAGCATCTATCAGTATTTTGACTAAATCACCGCGGATAATTTCAACATCTTCACCTTGTCTATAGCAAAATTTTTCACCTTTTTCTTCATGCAGGACTTTACCTTCCGCGTCAACATACCGTCCAAATTCCACCTGGGAGCGCAGATTGCATATTTTCTCATAAATACCCATTCTTTTAACGAGGTCGATTGCAGCCCCTCGAACATCCAGTGCATGCCCTCCTTTTCGTATACTGGCCGACTTTTCAATTAGGATAGGAGAAAAGCCAAATTTTCTTAACCAATAACAAACCGCAGGTCCGGCAATGCCTGCTCCGATCACGAGAATTTTTTTTATAGTAGACATTGTTTGGGGCTCCATTGAGTGCAACTATTCAAAGAGTTGAGAAAAGAGTTCAAAAAGTCTTGAACCGTGGGGAAGCCTATCATTGATTTCGACGCGCGGTAGCTTTTGTTAATGGAGGAAAATTTCGAGTAAAAACCGAAGATGAGCAGCAGATATATGAATGCTCGCGTCTTATCACGAATCGCGATGGGCAAAAATAGCAAATGAACATCGGAATGATGAGCTACAATTTTCTCGTCATTCCAATGTTGTAAATTTACTTAGCTACTACAGCGGCGGCTCTAGCTGCTAGGCGCGCTTTAGAGCGGCTTGCTTTATTTTTAGAGAAAACACCGCGCTTAGCTGCTTTATCAAGAGCGCTATAAGCTTTGCTTAAGTTTTCTTGTGTTGCAGCAGCGTCACCCGCTTTAAATGTGTCTTCTAAACCACGGATAACAGTTCTTACACCAGCTTTGAAAGACCGGTTGCGAATGCGTTTACGTTCGTTTTGTAAGTCTCTTTTCAGAGCTGTTGGCATTTTTACTTTTTTTGGCGGTTCTTTTTCTTTGGCCATGTGTCCTCTAGTGTTATAATCATCGTGTAGTTGATACATAATGATAGCTTTTGAAATATCATTGTACCTTTTTTAGGAATAACAGGAAAGCAAGAATTGCAGTGGTACCGCTCTTTTTTCTTTTAAATAGATATCTTGATGTTATTTATCCAATATAGAAAAAATTCTTTGGACCATGTTCTTTTAATAGCGTCTTGATCACGAACAAAGTGTATGCAATCTTCGATAGCTGCAGAAACATTCAATTTTTCGATCCTTTCGCTGGCTAGCTCCAAGAAGGCATTTCGATTCAAAAGATTGCTACCGTGTAATTTCGAAAATATATTTAAATTTAGTGGAACATTTCTGCGGATAAACCATACCATATCGTACCAATCTCTACCCTTTACACGCCCCTTCCAAGCTCGAAAAAGTGCTGCATACATTTTTCCTGCAAATTGGCATTCTTCATTCACGCACCTTACCGAGACCGGAATGGGTTGCGATAAAAATTTTTGCTCATATAAGTAGTCTATAGTAGGTTCTGTGTCGATTTCTACTTTGATGCGGATTAGTGTATCTGGGGGAACCCCTTTTAAAAGATTTGTATGGACTCCGATTTTAATAAGTTCTTGAACTGTTTGAGTTTTTAAAAATGCAGATTTGATTGCGCTTTGAGCCTTTTTTTCTTTTTCAATAAAAGAAACTTCAAATCCAAAAGAAGAGAGTTCATTTTTAACAGCTTCGGAGAATGGTTGCCAGCTCCAATTAGGGGTCGGTGAAAGTAATGTAAAGTCGAGATCTTCAGAAAAACGGTCAAGGTTATAAAAAATGCGAAGTGCTGTCCCTCCATAGAAGGCTGCATGCTCGAAGAATTTTCCTCTCCATAATCCAACTAGTGCGATTTCTTGCATAATTTCTCGGAGAGCTTGGTCGTGCTCCTGTAACGAGCGACATTCATATTTTTCCAACATCAATTTAATTGCATCGTTCATAATGATTTCCTGCACTCAATGAGGTATTTGATAGCGCTGTGAGGCCTAGATAAAAAAATTGCGTTTAGCAGAGTTAAATCCAAGCTTGCAAGATCCTCTTCCTCAACTCTTAAATCCTCAAATAAAGTTTCTTCGAAATGTTTTTTTGAGGAAAAAGCACCTCTACGTAAAACTAATAAATCTGCTAAACCCTTTTCTTTTGTTGCAATCAGCGCTTGCTGTTTGTCTGAAATTTTTTTAAGCGTAACACCCACAGGAAAAACTTTCATAGGAATGTGGTCATAGGAAAAAAGTCCAAGAGGAGTTTTAAATTGCTTGGTGCGTTGACTCGTAACACTTGTTACTGTGGTCACTTTTTCTGGGATCAATCGGTAGTATTGGCACGCCCACTCTAGTGAAACATAAGAAGGGCCATAAATCATATTGGCTAATACTTCAGATGAATAGGGATGAGTTGCAAAATTCTTTCCAAAAATATAAATACCCTTTTTAACACGAATCAGAGCATTTATTTTTAGAAGGTGATTTAATTTTACTCGAGAATTTGAGTAATCTCCTAAGCAATGCATGACAAAGCCGTAGTCTAACTCTTCACCGGTCGCCTTTCTCCGTAAAACAGCAAGCCCAGGGTCTATGCCTAAATTTCTTTCCATATTTCACCAGTATGTTAACTTAATCGTAACATACTGGTTATTTTCGATCAATACCCATCGATTGCCCTAACAAGCATTTAATTTCGAAACCCGCTTTTGTCGCTGAGATTAGGTCCTCGTCTAACTGAATGGAATTGGGTTCGAAAAGTAAGACCAGAGTAGAAGCTCCGAAAGAGAAATAGCCTTTTTCGTCACCTTTAGAATAATGCAGGTGTGGTTCATATGTTTGAATAATACTTCCCACCGAGGTGGCGCCCACTTCGATAAATTGTACTGTACCAAACTCTTTTGTTTCTAAGGGAGTAATCGTGCGTTTATTTTGGACGAAAATGTCTATATTCTTTTGTAAGGCTATTGGGTTAACGGAATATAACCAGCCATTGATCAGTTCTACGTCTCCCGCGATACAATCCACCGGGAAGTGAAAGCGGTGGTAGTCTGTCGGGCAAAGTCTGGCGATTACCATCGTCCCTTGTTCGTATTTTGCAGCCAACTCTTTATCACCAAGCAGTTTACCTAAGTCGAACTTTTCACCTTTAATCAAAAATCCCTCGGCTTCACCAATATGTGGATAGAAAAGGTAACGTCCGTCAGCTGGAATAATCGCCGTAACTTTCCCTTCGCCATCTTTATTTTTTGCGATAGGCCGTGCTTCAGGCTTAAGTTTTCGAATAAAAAAATCGTTAAAGGACTTGTACGAATCAATAGCGTGTAAAAATTCATTGCTATTCATATTAAATTTTTTTATGAAAGGTGCGATTCGGCGTGTGGTCCATGGCATATTTTGCCATAAACCAAAAAAGTAAGAAAAGCATCGACTTCTAGAAACTAATGTCAGCAAGGTTTTGCCTACAGTTTTACTTAAAAAACTGTCTCCGTAAAGAAATTGTAACGCTTGAGCCCCGTAGATCATTTCAACTTCTTGCTTTTTGCTTTCTCTATCGATGTAGATAATTGGATACATACCTTTATTCAATGTGAAGCTCATTTTTTTTGTAGATTTTTTCGAACATTTTGAGTTCTTTCATAAATTCAGGGTCGATAGCGTGTTGAAGATGAGCAGATTTAATTTCTTGAAGTAGATTAGATGCCATTTTGGTCATCTTAAAAAGCACTTCCTTGTCTTTCGGCTGTTGCAAGTAGAGGTCTTGGATCATTTGATAGTTCCCGATCCCCGCGTGAAGCGTATTGATCTTCTCCAAGGTCATTTTTGTCATCGACCTGAGTCGATCCAAGCTTTTAAGTTGCAAGTTTATGATCTTTTTCGGATCTTTAATTCCGGCAATTTCAAGGGAGGGCAGGTCTTGAGCGGCGTTAGCCCACTGAATAGGGGCAAGCATAGCTAAAGCTAAATATAAGAGTTGTCGCATAAGATTCTCGATATTACGATTTTTTTAGAAAATTGAAGCAATTTGTGGATGTTGCTGCAGCGACTTCTTCAAGTGTCAAGCCTTTGGCTTGTGCAATGAGGGAGGCAGTTTCGGGTAGGTAGCCCGGTTCATTAACACTTCCTCGTTTGGTATGAGGAGCTAAATAAGGAGCATCTGTTTCTATAAGAAGCTGATTAAGCGGAACCCACTTGGCAACTTCCTTGAGCTCATGGCTCTTTTTAAAAGTTACAATGCCGCTTAGTGACAAATACCATCCGCGTGCTATCACTTCTTTAGCTTCAGCTAGGGTGCCTGTGAAGCAATGTAAAACACCCGTGGCGTGTTTACCGTTAACAATATATTCTTCATCAAGAATTTGAAACAGATCTGAAAATGCATCGCGACAGTGGATAACGACAGGGAGTTCACACTCTAATGCTAATTGCAAATAGAGCCGTAAGAAATGTTTTTGTGACTCTTGGGTCTCTTTGTAATAGTAGTAATCTAAACCTGTTTCCCCAATTGCAGCAAGATCCCCTTGGCGAGCATGATGGGCAATGAGGGGAAAAACGACTTCTCCTTCTTTTTCTGCATCATGTGGAGTCGTCGCTGCAGCATTGAAGATCCAAGGATAACTTTTTTGAAGCAAAAGTCCACGTTCTAAGGTTTCAACATTTGTGCAAATATTCAAAATATTTGATAAATTCGCCTTTTTGGCTCTTTCCAGAATGCTATCGATGTTAGGATACAACGCCTCATCTCCAAGATGGGCGTGTGAATCAAAAAAACTAAGTGACATTCGTCCTCACAGTTCATTCAGATGGTCAATGACTATTCCCGGGGTGAGCACCTGCGGTAAGATGCTAAATGCATTGTCGCGATTTTTCCCGGTCAAAATATAGAGTGGAACTCCATTGCGGCCAAAAGCATGTAAAGCTTTTGTGATCGTCGGGTCTTTGCTGGTCCAATCAGCCTTCATCTTAACCACTTTATGCTCACTGAGCTTTTTAGTGACGTTCAGGTTTGAAAGTACGATATGGTTGAATTGGCATATTCCACACCATTTAGCTGTGAAATCAATAAGTACCGGCGTGCCTTGCTTTTTAAGCTCTTCAACCCGTTCGGGTGAATAGTCTTCCCAACTACTTTCATCGCTTTCTATAGTTGCCGCTGCTGTCAATGCATAAAAAGAAATTCCCATGCAGGTCAGCGTTAAAGAAATTCCAACATAGCGAGAAATTCTTGAGCAGATTGTTGTACACCAGCGGCCATATATCCAAGCACCGAAGGAAATGAGTAGCAAAGCAAATAGCAAAATAAATAGCCCCATGTTGCCGGCTTGACCTTGAAACACCCAGAGCAACCAAATAACTGTGGCGAGCATTATAAAGCCCATCAGTTCTTTGAAAGTAACCATCCAAGCTCCGGGTTTAGGAATAAATCGAAGTAATGAAGGATAAGCTGCCAAAAGAAGGTAGGGGAGGGCCATGCCTGCTCCAAGCGCGGTAAATATTAACAAGGCTAGTATCGGTGGAAGCGATACAGCTAGTGCTATCGGAGCTCCTAATAAGGGGCCTGTGCAGGGTGTTGCAACAGCGGTAGCAAGAATCCCACTACAAAACGAGCTGAATAAAGCACTCTTTTTAGCCCTGATGTTTTCCTGAGCTTGCCCTGCAATTGAAGTCAGGGATGTGCCGATTTCAAAGACTCCAAAAAAGCTTAATGCAGATAACAGGAGTAAAGCTGCAAGCATGGCAACAAATAGAGGTTCCTGAAGTTGAAATCCCCAGCCGATTGAATGGCCATATGATTGCAGTAATAAAAGAACTCCACCCAATGCCCAGAATGAGGCTATGACACCAAAGAAAAAGGCTAAGCCAAGTTGGAAAGTGATTTTGCGACTCTGACTTGCCATTTTAACAAAGCTTAAGATTTTTAGTGAGACCACGGGAAGAACGCAAGGCATCAGGTTCAGCAAAAGTCCACCCAAAAAAGCAAAAATAAATGCTAGAGGAAAACTTAACTGAGCATCAGTATGATTTGCATTAGGTTCTGAGATTTGATTAGAGTGTAAATTGTTCTTATCTGCGAAACCAATCATCAGCTCTTTAGCATCCCTTTCAATAGGTAGATCTATATCCCAAGCTTGTTTAGTCGTGTCATTTTCAAGGACTAAGATACCTTTTAAAGTCTTTGCAGTCGATGACTCATTTTCTTTAAGAACAATGGAGGCACAATTTGGTTTATCTTCCGTGGTGCTATGAATCGCTTGATGGGTTTCATCGATAATTTGCTTGGATTCAGGAAAAAAGGTAGCTTTTTTGCAAGGAGCCAAGGAGTTATCTAGTTGAACCACGATAATTTTATTAGAGCTAAAAACCTTAATAGGGTTGCCCTTATTGTTTTTTTGTGGCGCTCTTGATCGAGCAGTGCTAAATAAATCCTTTGTGAATTGATCTTGATTTTGACGACTTAGTGATCCAGATCCGTCATCATGGGGAATCTCAAGCGAAACTTGACTTACTCCGGGGAGACAAGTCGCGTCCGAGCAAGTCAACCACTGAACACTAGCTTCGATTTTTGAGTTTTCTCCTGCAGCTAAGCTTTTAGGTGGAATAATGCTTGCAAGAAAGACAATTTCATTTTCGTAGCCATATCCTACAACACCGTTTTGTTCAAAGCGGATTGGCGTGGGCCATTGAAGTTCGCTGGCCGTAAAACCTTCAGGTAATGTCCAATTAATCCTTACAGGCATTCCAATTTCGCCAGGATTTTTCCAGTAGCTATGCCAACCGTCGGCAATCGTCATTTTAATGGCTACTGGGAGTGGAGTATCTGGTTGAAAAGCATTTTGTTCCGCAATAAGTTGGAACTGTGCTGGATCAGCGGAAAGTTCTTGCTGTTCTTGACTGGTGTGGTCTAGAGGGGGGTTATCTGAATCTGAAGGATGGCTATAAGCCAGTGATGTAATAGATATGGATAAAGTTAAGCCTAAGAGCAGGCAAAGTTTTTTAAATACCATGTTTTTTTTCTCTCCTTTTGTTGCGATGTGACGTTGGAATTATTCCCTGAATAAAGGGATAGAAATGTTATACCGAAGTGCGTCCAAATTTTGGTTTTTGGAGAAAGCTCCCGCGATTAAGCGATCAAAAACGACCCCATATTATAATATTGGGTCGTTTTTGATCGCTCAATCCCGGGGATTTTTCAAAGCCAAAAATCCAAAATTTGAACGCACTTCAGTATAAGTCCATTGTCT
>JACDDG010000492.1 GCA_013817115.1 Parachlamydiaceae bacterium
GAACAAGGGATTGCATTAATCGATGGCGCACTTGACCAAGATGGTGCTGGACTTGTGCTTTATCTGCTATTACCATTGTTGCAGCCGCTGAAGGGGTGGGGGCTCTTGCATCAGCAACAAAGTCTGTAAGGCAAACGTCAGTTTCATGTCCCACAGCTGAGATAATAGGAATTTTACTGTTGAAAATAGCTTCTGCAACTATCTCTTCATTGAAAGCCCAAAGATCTTCAATGCTGCCACCACCACGTCCTACGATCAGTACGTCGGCAAGAGCATATCGATTAAATTGATTGATGGCTAAAGCGATTTCTGCTGCAGCACCTTCTCCTTGTACCCGTACCGGGTTCAATATAAGATGAAAGCCTGGATATCGTCGTTGAAGTACATTGAGAATATCTTGAATAACAGCTCCGGTGGGGCTGGTAACGACTCCTATAGTTTTAGGGAATTTTGGTAGCGGTTTTTTTAGTTGGGGATTAAACCACCCCTTTGCGTAAAGTTTTGCTTTTAGTTCTTCAAGTTTAACGAGAAGCTCTCCAAGACCAACGTAACGCAGTTCTCGAACGACGATTTGATATTTGCCGCTTTGTGGGTAAACGTTAATTTCACCACGAATGATAACTTGCGCTCCATCTTTGGGAGGGATTTTAATAGCCGCAGCCTCGGAACGGAACATGACAGCTCCGATTTGGGCTCCTTGATCCTTAAGGGAAAAATAAAGATGCCCGGAGCCTTGAGCCTTAAAATTGCTGATTTCACCTTGTAGCCAAACATGTCTAAACGAAGATTCCAACGATTGTTTGATGGCGTGGGTAATTTGGGTAACAGTCAAGACAGGAGGGGATTGCATAATTTGTTGCATATAAATATCTTAGAGGTTTTCGAATATTCGAAATAAATTTGCGCCGAGCTTTATACCGAAGAGCGTTCAAATTTTGGATTTTTGGCTTTGAGAAAGCCCCAGGTTTGATCGATTAAAAATGACCCAATATTATAATATGGGGTCATTTTGGATCGCTTAATCGCGGGAGTTTTCTCTTTGCCAAAAACCAAAATTTGAGCGCTCTTCGGTATACATTCCCCCATAACTTATCATTTTTTTGCTTGAAATTCAACAGATTTAAAACTAGAATGATTGAAAGCCTATTCGTTTTAAAGGAATCGATGCAAAAAATTGTTGTTGCCAATTGGAAAATGTATAAAACTATCAGTGAAGCTGAACGTTTCATTGAAGAACTTCTTCCCTTGGTCGAATCATTAAGCGGCAAAGTGATGTTAGCGGTTCCATTTACAGCTTTAGCAATTGCTGCTAAACTTGTAGAAGGAACAAATATTACTGTAGGCGCGCAAAACATCGATTTTCATACAGAAGGGCCTTATACCGGTGAGATTTCTGCTTTAATGGTGAAGGATGCCGGAGCTAAATTTGTGATTTTAGGACATTCTGAAAGGCGCCGATTTTTTCACGAGTCTTCCGAAGTTGTAAATCTAAAGGTGAAAGCTGCACTTGAACATCGGCTGCAACCTTTGGTTTGTATGGGTGAAACTTCTGAGCAACGGCAAGCAAATGAAGTTGAAAGCACGCTTGAGTCTCAGTTCCACTTATCACTTGAATGTGTAGATACAGGTCATATTGCGTCAATAATGATTGCATATGAACCGATATGGGCAATCGGAACGGGTTTAACGGCTTCTCTAGAAGACACTTTGCACGTGCATGGTTTTTTTCGCAAACTAATTGCCGAGCGATGGGGTGTTTCTGCTTTGAAAAAGGTGCCCATCCTCTATGGGGGCTCAGTCAGGGCGGATAATGCTCGAGAGCTGCTGGAAATACAAGACGTTAATGGTGTACTTGTCGGAGGAGCTTCTCTTTCGGTTGACTCCTTTAGCAAGATTATTTTTTCTCAACATGCCTTAAATTTGAGTTAGGTTTTACTATGATGACATTTATTTATTTCACATCCATTACTCTTTTTCTTTTACTATGTGTATTGCTTTGTGCAACCATTTTAGTGCAAGAAAGCAAAAGCACCGGATTTGGTGCTTCGTTTGGAGGCGATTCCGGGGATTCACTTTTTGGAACTTCCACAGTAGACGTTCTCAAGCGCTTTACAGCGTATCTAGGAGTCATTTTTATCTGTTCATGTG
>JACDDG010000493.1:0-780 GCA_013817115.1 Parachlamydiaceae bacterium
GGATTAATGAATTCGTTTTCAGACATAGTGTGACCTCTTTTGATAATGGAATCACTAAAATACTATGTTGCTACGATATACTCAAGAATTTTTTATAATGCGTTTGCCCTGCCTCTATAATATTTTTCTTTTATAAAACCTCCACATTTGATATTTCTTCTGGAAATATCCCTCAACTTGCATTAATAATCATGCATGGAGGGAAAGAGGCCTAACGCTTTAACAGGGGAATTGCAATGATGTTACCAACTTGTTCTCACTCAATGGGATATTTTAAAATGCCTATTGTTAGCCATTATTTAGAATCTAAGCATCCTTATTCAACTTCTATTATTGACCATACCAATTCATCACACACGCCAAACATAAAAAATGCACATAAAATCGATCATTTAGTGGGTAAATCCCACTTTATTTCTAGCTCTTATCAAACAGGTGGCATGAATTTAAAAGAAATGATAATAGATGAGTGGGGCACATTTGCTGAAATTTTTATTGAAATGAAGGAAGCCCAACTTGCTTTAGGTGCATCTGTAAATGATGTTAATGAAGTAAACAACTTAATTGACAACTATTTTGTTAAACCTGAAAAAGCTCTAGAACCATACCTACTGTCTACTCTTGCCTTTGATAAGGATTTTAAAATAGGAAAAAAACTATTGAATTCAGGGGCTAAAATAGAAAGCTACTTCCTCTCTAATTTAGTCGAAAGTGTAAAAGTATTTCTAGATAGCTCGACTTTATGATTTCTCGTTATCCTGTCGCTGATCCCAGCATATC
>JACDDG010000493.1:790-2138 GCA_013817115.1 Parachlamydiaceae bacterium
ATTAAGTTAATGCGAAAGTTTCGCTCGGCTAACCGAAAAATCAAATGTGATTTTTATCGGAAAGCCAAAAAATCATAAAGTCGAGGATAGAGCCAAAACAGAAAATATCGATTTAAACCGCATTAAAAACTATCATTTTAATCATCTTTACGAAAAAGTCGAATGGATATTCAAACATGGGGACATGCGACAAATTGATTTGAACCGTGTTTTGCATGATTGCCTTAGCTCCTCCCTATGTAGTTATAAAAATTGCCATGACGTAAGTGATTCTGCTGTTCGCCCAATAATCCCACTACTTATCAAGCATTTATCAGATCCTACCTTCGAAGATCAAGATGGCATGACCTTGATGCACTTGGCTGTTTTAAAACAATGTGACGAAGAAATTATTGTGCGTTTAAAGCAAAAAGGTCAGCATTACTTTATTGCAGATGATCATGACGTTACACCGTATGACTATGCGTTATTAAATATGAATCTACGACTTCTTACTTGTATGAGACCAGAAATTGACAACAAAAAAGTACTTAATGAACTCCCCTCAGATTTCTTTGGTAAACTCCTAGCAAGGGTACCTGAACATATACGCCGTAACGTTGGTTTGCCGGGATTGTTACGTGAAGACACACTTTGTGAAGGTCAGAGAAGGGTTCTTTCTATTTATCAAGCGAAATTAATTAAAATTGAAAATGGTACAGATCAATTCGCAACGCCAATGGGCTGTGCGATATTACAAAGAGATTTCGAACAAATTCTATATCTTATTTTGAGAGGATGGAATATTTCTATTGAAAATGCTTTTGCAATAGATTTTCAAACTTCGCAAGTTGAAGACCACAATCGACAAAAAAAAATCACAAGCTTTAGGGAAGCTATTGATGTGATATTTGGAAATTTACGAAAGCCTGAAGATCCATTTTGCGAATTGATTTTAACGGCTTTGGACCGTTCAAAGGCATCCGGAGTAACTCTTGCAAGTGAATTTAATTACGCATTTTTCCGTTTAGGGCAAAAGTTCACGGGAAATTACATTTTTGCACTCTTTAACGCCGGCTTAACTGGTGACGTTTACTACCAAGAGACTCACAAAGATCTCCAGAAGACAATCAGCCGATATCTCTTACCCCCAACACAATTTGATAATTACGATAACCTAGATATCAAAGCGATTAGGTCATTTATAAAATCTATGAAGAATCTAGAAAATTTAAAGTTTGCAGTAACAGTTCAGATACCCCTCCTTTGCCGGTGGCATCTAAATGAAGTAGATTAAATGGCTATTGTTTGAAGAGTGATTTGTTGACATGTCTCTAATAAACGGGGAGTACCTTTGATAGCTTCTGCC
>JACDDG010000089.1 GCA_013817115.1 Parachlamydiaceae bacterium
GGATAGAACATCGTTAATAAAAGGCTAAATAATATGCTAAAAAAGCCAGTCATGCTCCTATCCCCCGGTAGGGGGAACTGTTAATAGCCCCGGGTGCAGCGATAGCGGAACCCGGGGTTCGAATCATTATGCAACGTGCGCCCCGGTAGGGGCGCGAGAAAGTCGCATAAGAACGCAGCCACAATTGTAAGCCCCACTCATTGATGCGAGTGGGGAAATGCCCTATTATAAGTCAGCCCTACAGGTTAGAAGGCATTTTGACCTTAAATTCCACATTGAAAGACTAAAAATCCACAAAGTCGAGTCTGTGATCTCAGAGACTGAGGGGACCACGTAGGCTTTCATTCCGAGTTATCCATTGCTTCGTCCCAAACCTCACCCGAGCCGTCAATTGTATTGTCGCAACTCTCCTCAGAATATTCTTTATCAAACTCTACTTTATATGATATTTTGGCCGCCACAGGCTTGTGATCGCTCATGTTGGTATAAACACAATTCAAATTGACATTTAGCACTGGAGTATTTGCGATCTTTGCTTTTCCTTTGAAATCCTTAATCGCAATCCAATCAATGCGAGTATTTAAAACCTGATGAGGGTTTGCACATGTTGGCTCCAGATAGTTTTCGTAATCAAGAATGTAATTAGCGTTTTTTAAAATCTCCATGCGAGGATGAATTGATGTTACGTTGGAGTCCATACCAATCACCATTAGATCAGTACGGAAATCTTCAATAGCGTCAATACCATATTGCAGTTCCTTGTCTCCACGAGAGGAATCAACCACATCAGTATTAGGATCGAAGTGTGCATGATAAGGATTACAACCAGAAAGATGGCCCGAAGCGACAGTAATTATTTTATCCGTAATTAAATCACGAAGCTGAAGTGCATAAAATCGATGGCATCCACCTATTTCGTTCTCCAACGCGAAACGTTCAGTATTAAAGGCAATTCCATTAATCGATTTTTTTGCATTGTCATCAAGCATTAAAGTGTAATTTGAGGGAAACATTGAACTATTAAGATAGTCTGCTTCTTGAAGGCATATGATATCGTGTTTTAGCTCATTAACAAAGATTCTTTTGGCCATGACAGTGCGAATTTCACCGATAGCACCTTTTAATTTTCCATGAGACAAATTAACAATATGGTCAGCTAATAATTGTTTTACTTCTTCATCATGAATTTCGACAGGACGATCTTTATATGCAGTGATTGAATCAGTGACTCTGACAGCCCAAATTTTATTTGGGCTTTCAACCTTTGGAGAAGAAGCTAAGTGTCTAATAATATTTTCGTAACCTTTTTTACGCCATTCTTGTTGCGCCGCTCGCTTTTCATCATTTGGCGCAAACAAAATTTTTAATGCTAATTTTTGAATTGTCTCGTTAAGAGCCATTTCTTCCGGCTCAGAATTATGTCTTAGCTGCATAATTTTTTGCATAACTGCTGCACGTTTGTAATCGTAATGATCAGTTAGACCTCCGCAATTGTACGAACTAACGGTAAATTCAGCGAATTCGCCCGAATAAAGTAAAGAACAACTAAACAGAAATAAGCATGCAATAAATTTGATAAAATACATAAGGCTCCCTCAGATAAGATGCATGAAAATCATTTTTTGAAATTAATATAAAAGTAAGATAGTTTTTTTACCAACTATCAAGGATAGTCAAAATAATAAATGGAATATGTTGATTTGTCAAGCAGCATAACTTCAAAGGGCAATTTAAAGTGGACCTTGACAAGAGGAGGTGTGTTTGAGAATGCGTTTTGTTGTCTCTCTCTGTTTCTGTCCTCGGTGATCACTGTGGCTGTAAAAAATTATTTACATTGCAGTCTGCGTTTTTGTATGCAGAATTTTGCTTCCTTCTTCTCAACCTACATTTTAATTGCCCCCTTCCGAACGCTCATACTTTTACTGCTTTCCGTAAAAAGCGCGATTTTGTATCCTGAATTTCCACCCTTATCTTTTAGATCATCTATGAAACAATACGACGAAAGTACAGTCCAGACTCTTGATCCACTAGCTCATATCCGTTTGCGTTCTGGTATGTATATCGGGCGGCTTGGGGATGGATCCCATCATGATGATGGTATTTACATCATGGTAAAAGAAGTCATCGATAATAGCATCGATGAATTTATCATGAAACATGGCGATAAAATTCTTATCAACATTGATGAGTCCACCGGAAAGGTTACAGTGCGCGATTTTGGTCGAGGCATCCCCTTGGGTAAACTCATTGATTGCGTCAGCCAAATTAATACTGGTGCCAAATACAACGACGATGTTTTCCAGTTTTCGGTAGGCCTCAATGGTGTCGGTACTAAAGCTGTCAATGCTTTATCCAGCCATTTTTTGGTGCGAAGTTTTCGTGAAGGAGAATATGCCGAGGCAGAATTCTCAAAAGGCAAACTATTAAATAAAAAAAAAGGTAAGACCGAAGAGCCCAATGGCACTTACATGGAATTTATTCCAGATACGGAAATATTTAAAAAATATAGTTTCCAAAGAGAGCCTCTGGTTAAGAGAATGTGGCATTATGCCTACCTCAATACCGGTCTTAAGCTCTTTTACAATGGTGAGACCTTTGAATCAGAAAATGGACTTTTAGATCTTCTCAACAACGAAGTCACGGAAGATCGTCTCTACGAGCCACTTCATTACCGTGGAAAGATGCTGGAATTTGCTTTTTTGCATACGCAGAGCTATGGAGAGTGTTACTTTTCATTTGTTAATGGACAGTATACCTCCGATGGAGGAACGCATTTATCAGCCTTTCGCGAGGGTCTATTAAAAGGGATTAACGAATTTGCTAAGAAAAACTTCCAAGGTGTCGATGTTCGCGAAGGGATTGTCGCTACCATTTTAATTAAAGTTAAAGATCCAATATTTGAATCTCAAACAAAAAATAAGCTCGGAAATACTGAAATTCGCACTCCTCTGGTACAAGAAATCAAAGATGCTATTGTCAATCTTCTCCATAAAAATACCGCCACAGCTAATTCTATCATCGAACGCATCGCTTTCAATGAAAAGTTAAGAAAAGAGCTTTCTGCAGTAAGAAAAGAGGCTAAGGAAAAGCAGAAGAAGATCTCTTTCAAAATTCCAAAATTGCGAGACTGTCGGTATCATTACCGTGACGGTTCGATGTTTGGGGAAAAAAGCATGATCTTTTTGACCGAAGGGGATTCTGCTAGCGCTTCTATCGTTGCATCGCGCGATCCACTAATTCAGGGTGTTTTCTCTTTACGTGGTAAACCGCTAAACGTTTTTGGCATGAAGTTGGATCAACTTTATAAAAATGAAGAGATGTTCAATTTGATGAGTGCTTTAAATATCGAAGACGACATTGAGAATTTACGCTATCAAAAAGTTATCTTGGCTACGGATGCTGACGTTGACGGTATGCATATTCGTAATTTGCTGATCACCTTTTTCTTAACCTATTTTGAAGGACTTGTGGTCAACGGCCATCTACATATTCTTGAGACGCCCTTATTTAAAGTGCGCAATAAGGAGAAAACGATCTATTGCTATAATGAAGATGAACGTGACGTGGCGGCAGAAAAACTGAAGAAAGGATTGGAAATCACGCGTTTTAAAGGGTTAGGCGAGATTTCACCAAATGAATTCGGTCAGTTCATTGGCAAAGATATTCGGCTTCTTCCTGTCACACTCAACTCACTATCCGAAATCAAACCGACACTTACTTTCTATATGGGTAAAAATACTCCGGAAAGAAAGCAATTCATTATGCAAAATCTAATTAACGAAGATGTTCTCTTATGAAGTACGTTCCACAGCTCATGCAAGAGCAATATTTGCAGTATGCTTCTTACGTTATTTTGGAAAGAGCAATTCCCGGAATAGACGGTCTTAAGCCTGTTCAAAGGCGCATATTACAAACTCTATGGCAAATGAATAATGGGAAGCTTCATAAAGTAGCTAATGTAGCAGGACAGACCATGGCTTTACACCCTCATGGGGATGCAGCAATCATCGATGCGCTGATCAATGTGGCTAACAAGGGGTTTCTGCTCGATACACAAGGAAATTTTGGCAATCCCTTGACCGGAGATCCCGCTGCAGCTTCACGTTATATCGAAACGCGCCTTTCACCATTGGCTTTGGAGACGCTTTTTAATCCTGATTTGACAAAGTATATCCCCTCATATGACGGACGACAGCAAGAGCCCGTTTGCCTACCAGCCAAAATTCCTGTGTTATTGATGCAAGGGACTGAAGGCATTGCTGTTGGGATGTCGACCTATATTCTGCCACATAATTTCGTTGAATTGCTTGAAGCTGAAATAGCTATATTAGAAGGTCGTCCTTATCATTTAGTCCCGGATTTCTTTACCGGTGGAGTGATGGATGCTTCTGGTTACGATCGGGGCAGGGGAAAAGTAAAACTTCGCGTCAAATTTGATGTGACAGATCCTAAAACTGTTGTTATCAGAGAAGTTTGCTATGGTACCACAACTGAATCTCTGATTCGTTCCATCGACGATGCTGCCAAACGGGGAAAAATTAAGATTGATGCTATTAACGATTACACCTCCGATAAAGTCGAAATTGAAATTAAGCTGCCGCGTGGTCATTATGCTGAAGAATTGATTAATGCTTTATGCGTTTACACAGATTGTGAGGTCACACTTTCGCCCCAAATGATGATGATTAAAGATAATTTTCCTTGGGAGGGTGATGTTCACGAGATCTTAGAGCTCAATGTTAGATTATTGCAAGAGCTTCTTAAATTAGAACTTGAAATCGAGCGAGATCGACTTGAAGAGCTAATTTATGAAAAAAATCTAGAACGCATTTTTATTGAAAATCGTCTCTACAAACAGATTGAAGAGTTAACAAGCTACGAAGTTATCCACGAAACCATTGAGAATTCTCTTAGACCTTTTTGTGTGAATTTTCTCCGCCAACCAACCCTAGAAGATCGTGAGCGATTACTCAGTATACCGATACGCAGGATTTCTCTTTTCGATTTACAAAAAAATCGAAACGACATTTTGGCTGCCGAGAATGCACTGGCAAAAATTCTCAAAAATCTTAAAGATCTTGTTAAATATGGCATTGCTTATTTGCAAGGGCTCATCAAAAAATATGGTAAGGATCACCCAAGACGGACCCAAATACAGGCTTTAGAAAGCGTCGATGTGCGTAGCGTGGCTACAAAATCCATAAAAATTGGCTTTGATCCCGCTAACGGATTTGTAGGCACCAAAGTTGCTGGTCCGCAGACATTTGAATGTACAAATTTTGACAAGCTTTTAATTCTTTATTCCAATGGTTCATACCAAGTGATAAATGTGCCAGAAAAACAGTACCTTCACCAGCAAACTACCGTTTGCTTTTTGGGTATTGCTGATAAAAAAACTGTCATTAATATTGCTTGTCGCGATCCAAAAACAATGCTTTGCTATGCCAAACGCTTTGTAATTGAGAAGTTTATTTTGGATAAAATGTATACATTTATGGAAGAGGGAATGGAACTTCTATTCATTTCGACTAAGCCTTCTCCTTCCTTAGAAATGAAATTTATCCCGAAACTAAAGCAAAAGCTTTCACAGGCTACTTTTAAGTATGAAGAATTAGGAGTCAAAGGAGTTTCAGCCAAAGCAAATCGAATGGCCTCACGCGAAGTTTCAAAACTTCTAGTCAAAGAGTAGGCATGAAAGTCAAACTTGGTGATATAGATAAATATAAAAATACATATTCGTTGATCATTGATGAGGAAGTTTGGCAAACGGTTCATTTATCGATTTTTGGAAGGTCCCCTTCTTTCCCCAATACGACTGAAGAGGAATTAAATAGCCGTTTTGAGCTTTTAGAATACAAAGGCGCCAAAGCCTTTGTTTTGAGAAGGCTTTCACAAAAGAACTACCACTCTCAAGAGCTTCTGGGGGCTCTTGCTAAGCGCAGCGTCTCAAAGGTTACTGCTGTGCGCATCATCAGCGAATTTACCGCTCAGGGGTATTTAAACGATTCAGGCTGGCTTTCCTCCTTTGTGCGTACACTGCGATCTCAGCGTTTTGGATTTAAATCTATTTTGCTTAAGTTAATGCATAGAGGAATTACTAAAGAAGAGGCTTCCGAAACGATTGAAATTTTTAGAGAATCTGAAAGCGAAGAGGATAATTCCAAAAGTTCGATTGAAAAGCTTCTGGATTCTCGATATCGCAGTCGCGATTTGTCGGATAGAAAGGAGCGTGATAAGGTCATTGCTGGATTAATGCGCAAGGGGCATGATCTAAAAGATATTTTTGAAGTACTGAAACTAAGAAAAAGTCGTGAATACGGACTCAAAGAATCTTAAGTTTTGGTAATGCCATATATAAAAGAAGTTGTATTATTTAGTTAGTTGCAATTTATATAGATTTATGTTACATTAAGAATAGGTAAGGTGTCTTTACAGGAGGTGTATATGTCTATTGATTCAATTGGTAATAGTGATGCTGCCCAAGGTGCAGATTCTGCTCCTGCAGCAAATCAAGCCTCTAATCCTTCTTCATCTAATGCAAGCACAAAATTTAACTCCATGGCTGAATTAAGAGAAAAAGAGCCTGAACTTTTTAGAAAAATTGTCGAAGGACTTGGAATGGCTATGTGCAGCAGAATGCGTCGTAATCAAGAACGAAATACTAGACTTAGAAAAGAATACCAACGAAATGCGTAGAATTTGAAAGAAATATTGAAATGGGTAAAGTTACGTTTTATGTCGTATCAAAGAAATTTTTTTTATGGTTTTCTGGTGAATTCTCTTTACCGAAAATTTCTTCTATCAGTAGAACAACCGTTAATTGATATATATTTTCAACCTAATGGTAACTATCTTAAAGAAGTCACGTTCCAAAATGAGTGTTACTTTGGTTGTCATTTGCCATCTCCTACCGACATTTCCCAGTTAGAACTTTTAGAATTGCATATTTTCAGCTTACTTAAGCGCTTAATCCCTAATTACCCCTATGACAGCTCTTCATTAGTGTTGTTTCCGGTGGTCGAATTCTTAAATGAAAAGGTTTAATCTTGGACGATACTGACGTAATAATTGTGACAGAAGCTGAAGATGGGCTTCGAATTGACAAAATTCTGGCAACACGATTTCAAGAGGGTTACTCCCGCTCTTATTTCCAGTGGCTAATCGAGGAAAAAAAAGTTCTTCTCAATGGAGAAATTATTAAAAAAAGGATTATGCCTAAAGCTGGAGATGAAATTGAAATACACTATGTATGTCTCCCTCAACCTAATTTAACTCCGGAAAACATTCCTTTAACTATTATTTTTGAAGATGAGTACATGATTGTCATCGATAAGCCTGCTGGCATGGTGGTTCATCCTGCTTCGGGTAATTGGTCAGGAACATTCGTTAACGCCTTGCTCTACCACTGTCAAGAGGTCTCCGCGTTGTTGGATCCTACTTCTCCTGATTTGAACGTACGGCCCGGCATTGTACACCGCTTAGACAAGAATACGACGGGGCTACTTGTGGCAGCTAAGACGAGTAAGGCTCATGAAAAGTTAGCGGCTCTTTTTTTCAACCGTGAAATCCGCAAGGAGTACTTAGCTATTTGTGTCGGAAATCCGGGAAATGTAGATATTGAAGCTCCTATTGGTAGAAATCCGGCTTGCTATCAAAAAATGGCAGTCGTAAAGGATGGGAAAAAAGCTCTTAGTCAGTGCAAAACGCTTGGGTATAATGGAAAACTATCTTTAGTTTCGGTTAATCTAGTGACTGGCAGAACCCACCAAATTCGCGTACATCTTCAATCAGTAAACACTCCGGTACTCGGAGACCCTATTTACGGGAATGTAAAAATAAACTTGGCTAATAAAGCAGAGCGTCAGATGTTACACGCTCATCGTTTAGAATTTATCCATCCATTCACTCAAGAGCTCCTTAAATTTGAAGCTCCGCTTCCAAAAGAGATGAATACAATAGTTAAAAACATTTTCTTGTAGAGTTATATTACTTTAATGCGCTAACCTACAAATTAAAGGGCAGCATCTATTTTTTTGCCTACAGCCTGAAGAGGATGTCACAGAACACATTATTCAAAGAGGATCGCCGTTATGAAGGAATTTGTAGCATACATTGTGAAAAACCTAGTCGACCACCCGGATCAAGTCAAAATAAACGAAATAGGTGGCACTCAAACGCTTATTATTGAACTTTCAGTTGAAAAATCTGATATCGGCAAGATTATTGGCAAAAAAGGAAAGACGATCAATGCAATTCGCACACTCCTAATGTCCGTTGCTAGCCGCAATGGCATCCGTGTCAACTTGGAAATTCTTGAAGAAAATCCACCTGCGTAAAGAAAAGAAGATTGGATTAAATGTCGATAGTATAACGGGGCTTGTTT
>JACDDG010000090.1 GCA_013817115.1 Parachlamydiaceae bacterium
AAATGTGACACTATTGATTGCCCAACTTATAAAGGAATTCAAAGCACATATAATACGGCTGTTTTCTACTGTGAAATACCTGATTCTCATTATAGAAGCTTTTACATTGAAGAACAGGAAGATAAGCAGACATTCTTTTGGTGGCATGAGTGCCTAACAGAAACCCTTTAATTTTTCACATTACGACCTCAATAAGGTGTGAATAATCCTGTAATGTCTTGTCTGCTGTCAAAAAGATGAGTGGCTCACACATCGCTTGGGCAATTAGGAGCCGATCAAAAGGATCCCGATGAATAGGGGCAAGCCTCAATACTGCTTCAGCGTGCTTAGCTGTAATGGATAGCTCCAAGAACCCACTATCTACAATAGTTTTTGCCAACTCTCCAATTTCATTTCCATAATCCAACTTTCCTAAGCTTTTCTTAATTACAATTTCCCAAATTGAGGCACTACTGACATATCTCTCATCTGCATCTATGATCATAGCCTTGGCTTTTTTAGAAAGTTTGGCATCGTCTAAAATACACCAAAGGAATATATGAGTATCGAGAAGCAATCGCATTATTTTCCTTCGAATAAATCAATGACTTCGTCAGAAAGGGGCGCGTCAAAATCATCTGACACTTTTATTTTTCCTTTTAAAATACCAAATCGCACCTTAGGCTTTTTTGCATCAAGCGGCACAAGCTTTGCAACTGGTTTGCCAGCTTTTGAGATATATACTTCTTTACCTTCAAGTACTGCATTGACGAGTGCGGAAAAGTGAGTCTTCGCCTCATGCATGTTAACCGAGCCTTGAATTTTATACATTGTAACCTCCCTGCCTACCTAAGTCTAGTCTAGTCTATTTCACTTTTATTTGCAAACCGATACAAAAGATTTCGGTACAAATAAAAGAAGGAAAAAATCCCAATGGAGAGTGAATGCGACCCATTTTTTAAGAAGCTCTTCGAATACTCACTAGGCTTGATCATTCATCTTGATCTTCTCATTAGAAAAAAAAGAGATTTTAACTTTGTAATAATCACGGCGACACACCTCTCCATCTGGCCTGCTTTTGGGCATAAGGTTCTTACAGTAGCCTTATTGAAAGACGCGCAACAGTTAAGAAAATAAAAAAGAAGTTGATGAAGAATTGTCGTTATTTTTATTTTTTAATTACAAAAACATTTAAATTACATTTAAATTAATAGAGGCCATAAATTCTTTAAAATTAATAGCGTAGATTTATTTTTAATTTTTAAACATGTAATAATTAATTTTAGGTGCTAATTAAAGGGGTTCATATGAATATTAATAATCTTCAGACTCTTGCGAAAGAATTTTCGTTATTTGTTGAAAAAGAACTCGAAGGTTTAAATGAAGACGATCTTAAGAGTCGGGTACATTGGCTCAAGAAGTTATGCAATGCGCGACAACAGAAAATTCCATCACCTCATGCAACCAATTGATTATGAAAGCCGAACAACTCAATGATTTAACATGTTCTAAAATGCAACCTGACTCCCAGGTCAAATTGCAGGATAAATGTTATAACTTAGCTATATCAGCATTTACTATCATTCATGACAAATTATTAGAAACACATAAATCACGATTTGCAGGTTTTGATTGATAAAAAAATCCCAGGCGCCGAAAAAGCAAAAATTAATTTTGATGCCGATCCCGATAATAAAATTCATAGAGAAAATTTAGAAAAAGCTAGAGAAATCTTCGAACGGCCGATAGCCTCAGCAATGAAAGCGCGGGAAGCCGTCGAGATGGGCAAAGATATAATTTTCATTCTTAAACATTTTGCCTGGACCAAAAAGGATCATGAGCTTCTTTCCGAAATAGAACGATTTTTGACTCCAGGGGTCTTCCTCTTTACGGATCAACTCAGTACAGATGTCGAAATGATTGCAATGAATCAAATGATTGCAAACGTTGCGTTAGATAAAATGTACTTCTCTGAAAAAAAGTCCTATGCAGAAGGTAACCCAGAAAGTAGACCAGAATGGATAGCACCATATTTTGCCCATGCATTACAAATCACAGAATCGCGGCTCAAAGAACAAGATTGTTTTAATAAATTAGAGCAGAAAAGCAAATTCTTAAAAAATGTTGTGCTGAATTACAGGAGATGTCTCGCTGGTCTGACAATAAATCTGGTATAACTTTATATATAGAACCAAATGAGCCTTTAAGCTGGTCCCTGCAATTAAATGAACTCGTTAAAAAAATAAATTCTCTTTCGAGAGGTGAAGGTTGTTTAATTCCTAGACTTATTTTGGGACATGCGACTCTCATGCGTATTGAAAATACTGGAGAAGAAAAAGTCAGGATTCTTTTTTATAATACCGGAGACGGGGTTAACGATTATCATGTTGAAGGAAAAATCATACCTATCAAACCTTTATCGAATACACAGAAGTTCCTATTGGAAATCTGCAGGACTCTGAAGATTTTGACAGCCTTATTACACAAAAAATGAGAGAAATGCCTCCAGTATATGAAATGATCAAAAAATTAGCCGGCGGTGGCGTTAAGCAACCTCCTTCTGTATATCAAGAGTACTACGAGGCTGTTCAAAAGAGTGGCAGTTGTGCTTACCAAAGTTTTCTTGCAATGATTCGAGAGAGACTTGTTACTTCAGTTCCTGATCCAGCTGAGAGCCTTGCACTATACAAAATCGTTAAAGGAAGGATGATCAATGCTTTTGATGAGCGTACAAGGGACCTCAGAAATGAAAAAATTAATGCTCTTTTTCAGAGTAAGATTAAAATAATTGGGGTGGAATTGAGTATTGCAAATGAACTTGTAGATCAAACCACAAGGGATAACTTAGTGAAGACATTGGTTGCTGAACTTAGAGCTCAAAATTTTGAAAGCATGGCTGAAGAAGTTGAAGAATCAGGCTCTGTATCTGTGCTTAAGCTTTTTACAGTTATAAGGCGGGCAATTAGTGCATTAGTGTCATCAGAGAACCCATTGACGCAAAATGGACTAGTCACCAATGCTGTTTTGTTTAGTCGGGAAAAAGAGACCAAAAACAAACAAGAATTTAAAGAGACCTTGGATGAATATTTATTAAAAAATAGCCCTAAGGAGGTTGAAGACTGGGCACAAACTTTTGCAGCCGAATTTCTTGGCGGGGCATATCAAAAAATAGCTGAAGAATGGGCGGTTAGCCAACTTAATAGGGTTCCAAAAGGGTTAGATGACAACGATCCCCGGGCTGTTCTTCTAAATCGCTTAATCAAAGGGATTAATCGTAGTGATATTGAACGACGAAAATTAACCCTTTCACCATTACTTACAGGGTTCAAGCAAGTAGGAAACTACACAATGGTAGATTATATTGAAAAGGCATGCCTCACATTATACATCGATATTTTGTTGTAGGTCCTTTTCCAAGGCGTGTTAACTTGCCGCTTTCAATGAGCTTATTTAGAGCTCTCCCTGCGGAAGTGCGAGGTATATTTAGCTGTCGAATGATATCAGCCCTTGATATTTCTTGGGATATGTTAAATAGGCTCAATATCAATTCTTCTATGTCCTTGTGTACAGCATCTGAGTGTATTCTGGGTAAAATACATTTTACAAAATTCGTCCCTTCGATTACTTCCGGGGGAAGTAATCCCTCTTCTCTATAGCTTTTGAAGAGTGTGATAAAACCAGAACCCATTTTTTCTATGTATTTGGCTTCCCATAAAACTTTTGCAATGCTTGTGTTACGGACATACGTGATTCCTGATTCTAATTTCGATGTGTCAATAGGTCCTGGCAGCCCTCCGGGACTAAAAAATTCGATTCGATCAGAATAAATAGATATCTTGATTGGAGCATTGATATGATAATTTCGATGCAAAATCGCATTCATCAATACCTCGCGAATAGCAATCGGTGGAATTTCCCAATGCTCCTCTCGTTTTCTTTTTTCAATTTTAAAGGATTTGTTTATTCGTCCCATGATGAAATCGAATGATTCCTCGAATTGTTCGAAAAGAGTTCCTGCGCAGGTTCTTGATGCAATTGCTTCCCGATCTTTGAAGTCTGAAAAATGACAACAAAGTATATACGCTTCAGAGAGAAATTTTTGAGGGGACTTACCAAATAGCAACATTCCTGCAGCCGTAGAATAGTCAGTGCTATGTTCTTTTTTGATTATCTCATATGACCGCAAGACATCTTCGGTTAAAGGAGATGTGATGCCATTACGACGATGATTTAAAAAATATTGAATTTTGGTCCTATCAAGATCCTCAAGGGATGTGTGGTATAAAGGAAGTTGATCATAAGAGATTCCTCGCGATTGCCATTTGAGTTCTTCAATTATGTTAGCGTCAGCTTTAACAGTAGATCTGCCAAGCCGTATGAAAGTTCCTTCTGAAAGGCCCAATGATTTTTGGTAATAAGGTTTGTTTGTCCCTGAAGAAACTTCTAGAATCAAAAGAACTTTCCCGTTTATTCTTTGTTGGTAGATGAGTGGAAGAATGGGAGGTGTGCATGCTTCATAAATGGCATGATCGAGCCATTCCATAGCTAGATGTGCGTCATCTTCTGAAATTCCATCGATGGTTCCATCATCCTTGACTCCAATGACAAGCTTTCCTCCTTTTGCATTGCAGAATCCAATGAGGGTTTTGATGATTTTGGTACTAGCTGGAATAATTGATTTAAACTCCAACCTTGAGGATTCTTGACTCAAATATTTCATATAATCTCCTATTGACCAAATAATATCGTTTTGGGTCGATTGGGTCAATTGAAATGTAATTTTTCGACCCAGTCGACCCAGAATTAACGGGTGGGTCGATTGTCGTTTATAGTCCCGGAGGGCTGACACGTTACAGCCCAGGCTGAAAGCGCGGTCCCGGAAGGCTAAGCGAAGCCTGGGACCTCTGAAGATTGCAAAGCCCCGGAGGGCCGACACATATCTAAGATTTTTCATCATAAAAACAATACCCCTGTTTCTCAAATATCTGACAGCCTTATTAAAGGAAAAATGTTGGCCATGTCTCCAGTTTATGAAATGGTGAAAAAGTTAGCTGAAGGTGGCGTCAAGCAACCTCCTTCTGTAGATCAGGAGTACTATGAGGCTATACAAAAGGGTGGCAGTTGTGCTTACCAAAGTTTTCTTGCAATGATTCGAGAAAGACTTGTCAGTTCAGTGCCAGATCTATGAGATCCCTGCCCCGAATCCCAGAAAAACAAAAAACGCATTGACAGATAATTATGAAGTGATATAACGTTAAGCCTTTAGTAAGAAAAAAAACTTAAACTGAGATGGTTCGTGACCGAAAAACAATTTGTCGTAAAAAACATAAATTATTACTATACCCTTTCTCTCATATTAAACAATTTCTCATAACACCTTAAAATGGCGTATCAAATGACTTTCGCTCCTTTCTATGAATATTTCCCTGTCTTAGCCTCTGAAGAAACCCTTCAAATAAATATCACCTCACAAGCCCCCGGTGATCCACCTTCAGGAGAATATTATTTTCATGAGTTATTCTGCTTCGATCCGGAATGTGATTGTCAGAACGCCATCATTGCCGTAAATAGGAAAAACAAAGAAGGGAAATTCGAAGAAGTAACAAGGCTACGGTTCTGTTGGAAAAATAACACCTTTTACGAGGAAATCGGACTACTCTTTGGTAACGATATTTTGCCTGGTGTATTTCCTGATATGAATCGTCGACCTGCTCGTTTTGATGATTATTTCGCAAAATTATTTGAGAGTAAATGTTATGAACGATCTCACAACAGTTTCAAGCCTCAAGAAACTCCTTACACTAAAAAAGTCAAACATCATTATAAATTATACAAAGAACATCTGATCCGAAAAAGTCCAAACAAACAACTTCAAGACAAATAATCGCAACCTCAACCAAAGCTTGAAAGGAATGATCCATGCTTCTGTGGAACCGGTAAGAAATACAAAAAATGTTGCCTATTGAAGGATAATCCGGTATCCACTTTATTACCCCTGGATGTTGATGCGGAATGGATTCGCATCCGGACGTGCGAGGCTGATATTATGGAAATCCTGAAGAGCTATGTCGAAGATAAATTCGGTCCCCAAATGTGCTTAGCAGCTATGGGAGAATTTGCATTAGATGGTGAGGTTTCTGTCGATATGAGCCAATATCAGGCCTTTTTTGACTACTGGTTTTATTTTACTTGGAAAATCGATAGCGACTTATTCGATTACTCGAATGATTCAAATCAAGAGCTTACAATTGCCGATGCCATCTTGAAGGAATATCCGGGGCGATTTACGTCATACCAAAAGCGATTTATCCGAGCAGCATGCGACACCCCCTTTACTTTTTATATTATTGAAGATATCATTCCGGAGCACAGGCTCATTCTAAAAGACATCTTCACGCATAATCAAGTCGTGGCCAAAGAGCGCAAGGGGACTCAAAAAGCCAAAAAAGGCAATATCACATTTGGCCGGCAGGTCACTCTTGATAATCAATCGATAATGGTGGGCTTTGCTCCATTCCCCATCCCTAATCATTATTTTACCGAGCTGATGAGTGCGCGTGAATCTTTGTGCGAATCAATATCGCCACAAAATTGCACATTAGAATTATTGCGGGATAGTGATTTCGAGGTTCGGAAATTATATTTTGATGTTTTGAAAAGGGCGATGACGCCCACAAAGTTTGCAAATACAGATTTTGAACTCATACTTCTACACGATATTGTATTTGAATTGAAATGTTCTCTTCGTGAAGCATTCGACAAGCTGTTTGGACTTTGTCAAGGGGAAGATCCGGAGAATTGGCTATCCTCTGATCAAGTAATATGTGACAAATATGGAAAATTAATGAAGGTTAAGTTTTTTTGGCTAGAACAACCTACTTCTAAATCGGTAATCACCGCAAATAAGGCATTGCACGTCGGCTATAATGTGGAGATTGTCTCTAACCAAACCATATACCCTAAAGCCACTGCTTTGGAGAATGCTGCAATAGCTGATCTGACAATTACTCCATCGGAATTAACAGTCTTTGCCAATTCGGAAAATCGGGCTAAAAAGATCAAGGAAGAAATCCTCAATCGATTAGGGCCACAAGTGGTCTACAAAACTTGTAAAATCACTGATCCTCATGATGAATTTTTTGGAAAATCAAACGATATGCAGTTATCGGCCTCTTGCCTTTGAAGCAACTATACATACTGCGCTCGGGCTCAAAGTTAAGATAAGATATTAATTACGGGTTAAGTGCGAAAAAACGCCACAAACATTTTTTGTTAAAAATTTGAGAGCAAAAAAAGAGGTTTCCCTGCCGCTCTCTATTACCCGTATCTTTTCAGGCGACTGCCCTAAAGTCCCAATGGGGACGGCCCTGTCTTTAGCCCATAGGTGTGACCGATCGAACCACTGGATAGCTCCATATTTTGCGCATGCATTAGAGATCACAGAATCGAATCTCAAAGTACAAGATTGTTTCAACAAATTAGAGCCAACAAAAAAAATTCTCAAAAAGTGTTGTGCAGATTTACAAGAAATGTCACGCTTGTCTGACAGCGGCATAGAGTCATTTAAAGAAAATGAGCACTTAAATGAACTCGTTAAAAAAATAAGTTCTCTTTCGAAAGGTGAGAGTTGTTTAATTCCTATACTTAGCCCAGCACATGCGACTCTCATGCGTATTGAAAATACTGGAGAAGAAAAGTAAGGATTCTCTTTTATAATACAGGAGGGGGGTTGGAGATTATCACGCTAAAGGAAACAATGATGATACTTATCAAACCTTTATCGAATATACAGATGTTCCTATTGGAAATCTGCAGAATCCTGAAAATTTTGACAGCCTTATAGAAAAACGAATGTCTATGTCTCGAGTATATGAAATGGTACAAAAGTTGGCCGAAGGTGGTATCAAGCAACCTGTACGCCATGTTTGGTGATTACAAATTTTTTTCCGTTTATTACTTCACTCAATAGTGCCGAAAAATGAGTCTTCGCCTCAAATGCCCCAAAATGTTTCATCACCCCTCCTTTTCAACTAGTTCATATATTTAGACTGGTCTGTACTGAATTTATCGTCAAAATAATTCGATGCCTTTTCTTTTCGAGATCAGTATTCGTGAGTTAAAGAGTGGTTGCTAACTTATTGGAGGCTAGGATACGAAGGCACGGCATTGGAATCATGCTTTTATCTTTTTTTGGAAAAAGTTATGCAGGGGAAATATCGCAAAACCTTTTAAAATAAACTTGAAAGCATGCAGGCGTTGCTATTTACTTGCCCACTATTATGCCTTCTTTATGGGACTCACGAGGTATTTCAACTTTCCCAGGCCTCCGTGTCTCGCATGCGCTCGCAACTCCGACCTGGGCTGTAATATGGCGACCCATTCGGGCCTCAACCA
>JACDDG010000494.1 GCA_013817115.1 Parachlamydiaceae bacterium
GTCAAAACTCTGGCACAATTGCAGAGGCCCAACAATTTTACGATTTACAAAGCGATCGAATAAAAAACATTCTCGCATTAGCGGCAGAAGAAATTTCCAATTTTCTTCCCCATACACTCACGCGAAAATTCAATGAAAAATATGGGCTAGATAAGAAAAATCATGGCATCATCGCGAGTCCTTTTGCGGCTGCAAATACTCCTAATTCTGGTTCGCAATTTGCCAATCCTTATATTACCTTTAATTACACGTATCAGTACTACATGAAAAAAGGGATCAGTCGCAAAATCGTAGTAAAAGAAATCGAACGCCTTCAATCAGCCGCAATGAAAGAACTCAGAAACAGTCCTGAATTGCAAGTCGAAGAGACTCAAGCCTGGAAGGAATTTCTTACGATTAGAGGTTCCGTGGATCTCTCCCTTTTTAACATAAAAGAGAGCTATTTAAAAAATATTGTCGAAGAGATAAATGCGAGCCCTCAACAAAAAAATCTTTTTGTTTCCGAAATCATTCTGCCCCAACTGAACCTTTTTAGCCATAAGACCAGCTGCAATTCACATAATCTGGTAGATCGCTATTCTAAGTTAGCCGGTTGCACAGGGACTTTATGGAACAGCAAAAGTATGCATACAAAGTTGCAGGCTGTTCCGGAAGCAGGAACGGACATGAAGACCATTAAAGTTTTATGGGAGCACAGCCGCAATGAAGTTTATACTGTCCAAGAGGGTTCTCCCGAAGCGTTATTAATGCAGCTTAGTGACCAAAAAATTTGCTATGACCTCATCAGTGATGCGGGCGGCTATTTCAAAGAAGGCGGAAATCTTGCCATCGCTAGACAGATGGCAAAAGTGAATGGCAACTCTGTCGTTTTCTATAATGAGCGAAATGAGCAAACAGAAACCAATGGCACCGTTGAGGTGTTGCTCTGTGAATCTAAAACCCCAATCCCCATGAGAAGTACTTTCCTAGATCAATGTCACACCACTGGAGCTGATGTAAAGCAAAAGCCCAATGCTGTCGGTCTTGTGACAATTGGCGGAAATATGCTCCTGCGCGATTTATTGCAAGCAGTTTGGAGGCTTCGTGGACTGGAGAAAGCGCAGAGGGTAAAATTTATCATTAGCAAAGAAGTGGAATCGATCATCCGCCAAAGCTTGAAAAAAAATCATGCAGAGTCTTTGACAACGGATTCAACAGTGGAAAAGAGTATAGCACCCCTTTCTTTTGATGATATTCTGCGCTTTGTGATTACAAATCAAGTGAAGCAACAAGGCAAGGACAATTTCAAAGCCTTGCGTCAGGAGCTTACGAGCGTTGTTCAATCTCTACTTCTCGATCTGCTATTGAATAATGATTTTAGTACAGGCGAGAAGGCGAAAGCCTTTGCGATGCTTGAAGGAGAATGGATTGCAGAAGCCAGCCAATCCCCCAAAGATTTGTATGGGATCATTTGCCATGAGGAAGAGAGTAATTTAGTGTTGAAGCAAGAACAAGAAAAATTTATCGCTCAGATAAATTTAATATTTAGTGCACTTCCGTTTCTAGAGCCTAAAGGGTTAAAAAAAACGACGGCTTTAGCAAGAATTCAAGAAGTTTGCCTTGCTCACGCTCACTCGCTACCGGCAAAAGTTCTTGTCCCTTTGCGCAATATGGATTCCGACCAAACGGTAGAAATTGAACAAGAAATGGAGCAAGAAGCTCAAACTGAGCTCGAAGTACAGGAGCATCAGGAAAGGGAAAAAATTGAACTTGGTTATATTTCTAAAGATGTAATTTATTTACCTATTGAAAGGTGGGCAAAAGTCAAGGTTGCCCACATGGCTGGCCAGATTTTACATGGAAAACCAATGTCCTATTGGCCCTATTTTGAAATGAAGGATTACTGTCTATACGATATGGATCTCAGGGATTTTTCCGATGCTTTTGAGGGTATTAATGTCTCTGCCAATGCACTGGAATGGCCCAAAAAAATGCCCCATCTTAGCGACCTAAAGTTGTTAGGCAGCAACCGTACTCTCTTGCAGTACGTGCAAGTGATCAATCGCGGTCAAGATATAATTATCTTAAGTCATGCGGATGCTGCATTAGAAATAAAGCATCGTCCTGATTTCGATCTTTTTATGATCG
>JACDDG010000495.1 GCA_013817115.1 Parachlamydiaceae bacterium
AATTGATAAAACTGACACAATGGAAGATTGCAAGTCTGGCATATATAACCTTTGATTCGTCGTTGGAAAAAAGATTACTGTGCCAGATTTGCTTTTTTTTTTCAAAAAAAAATCCACAAAGTCGAGCTACTGAGGCGAATGTGGAGGAAATGACTGGTATCAGAAGAAAAACACTTTGCCAAACAAGGCGAGTATCATCAGCGGTCGTCGGACTTTTTCCTTGAAGGATGTTGGAGATAGCCATAAGGTTACCGCGAAAGCCTCCTTTTACTCTCAAGGATTCCGCCAACCAAGCCTCATGTAAAGTCATTGCAGCAATGAAAAGTTCTGATCTTGCACAATTTAATTCATCGGCTTGATAATATGATTTAGTATGGGTAAGCTCTTCATTTTCTAAAGGCAAGTGCGCAGTTGGATATGTTTCTTTGAGTATTTCATAATCCCCTTTATAGATATGAAAAAGGATGGCTCGATCTAAAAGTTTTTCTGTTAAATCGCTCTCTTGATCGTTTTGGTCTAAAAGCTCCTTTCGCACTTCCTTAAGCTGTGTTTTACATTTATGCAGCTCTTCTATGGCTGCAATGCGGTCATTTTTAATAGTCCTGAACTTGTCTGACCAGGCCTTTGAAATATCACGGTTAATCATTCGAATAAGAGTGTTCGGCCGCTCCGTTTTCCATAACATTTCCCGCTCTTTGAGAAGAGCTAAATGTTCCTTTGTTTCCTCTTCCTCCTCACTCAGTTGAGAGAGCTTTGTATAAAGCTGCTCAGATTTTTCTTCAGCAGTTACAAGAGCTTTTATCTCCTCTGCACAATATGACTCATCACTATGGATACTGATCTCATCATGAAGAAATGCCAGCCTTTCTAAGGCCTCTGAGAGGTAAGATTGACGGTTCATAATTGTAACGAATGTGTCTCTTGCTTCTGCAAAGGAAGGGCCCTCATAAGCGTCTATCCATTCCCAAATCCGTGCTTCGCCTTTCACTTTACTTGAATTTATGAAGACATTCTCAACGAATCGGCGACAATTTTCCATGTTGCCTAGTGTAGCTGAAATGAGCCCCCAAGCTTCTTTTTCTTTTAATCCTAATGCCTTTGTTGCAACGGTCTCAAGATAGGATGCCTGAGAGGAGGGAGCAAGTTGGGCTCTTAAAGGGAGCTCTTGCGAGAGGTTCTGTACTGCAGTATTGTTCGATGAAACGACGAGCATTTCATAGCCAAGGAGTGATGAGTCAAGCTCACTAATAGAAATAGAGTCATTACCTTCAAAATTGACAGCTTGTCGCCCTATAAAAGCATTTTGAGCAGTTTTAAATTGTGAAAGTGCTTTTGCACGGGCAACAATGTTTTCAGCTATGATTTCTCGCAAAAGCGAGGTTTTCCCTGTACCTGGTGGACCGTTTACAGAAAAAACAGGTAAAGTAAACGCCTTATTAATGGCAAATTGCTGCATCAGGCTTTGTTTCTGAGAAAGACAATTTGGCCACCGCCCTGAGGGAATTTTTTCCGGACGAACGGAATCTAGAATGGTTTTTATACCCTCAATACTATCCAGTGCAATGCGATTTCCATTTTTGTTGCTAAGATAGTGATCGATGGATTTTCCTTTTAAGCTACTCAGCGAAATCGCCGTTGCTTCAAGATCTTGAATGTAAAAGCTATTGAGAATAGGAATATCAGTTTCGTGCTTAATTTGAGGTTCTTTTGCAGTTAAAGTGTTATCACCTGATAAGTTTTCGATTAATGCCAGAGGATAGCCAGTTGGTTTAAATCCCGCCCATTCATAAAGAATATTTGTTAACTTTGTAAGGGATTCCAACTCCAAAAATTTCGATTGTATTTTTGGCTCCTTCATCAATTTAATTGGCAATTCTGCTGAAAATTCTTCACGGAGGCAACGAAGTAATCGATTTACACTCTTCCAATACTGTTCGATAGTGATTGATTCTTCATCTCCTTCAAGAAGGCGCCCATGAGCCCAAGGGAGTGTAGATAGAGTAAGTGTACCAAATAGAGGAATGCCATGTGTCGTAATAGTAAGTCGCGCAAAACACGTGCTAGCTGTGGCACAGCTTCGCCAATTAACTGACTGCCACTGACTTGGATTTTGCGCAAAAGTGTGG
>JACDDG010000496.1 GCA_013817115.1 Parachlamydiaceae bacterium
GTTGAAGATCATGTGATGAGCTTGTTTGGCGGCTACGAAGGCTCGGCATTGGAACGGAAGTTCACCCCTAATTTTGACCGAAAATTGATCCACAGCTCATGTGGATGAATTTTTGCTAATTTTATGTGTCCACTAAAAAATATTTCATTAATTCCCTCATGTCTACTTGAAGATAAATTTATAAAGATATATAGTGTCCACTAATAGCACATGAGGAGAGCATGTTTATCTCTAGAAGTACTTCTAAGCATAAATCAGGGAAAGTTTACCACTCTGTTTTGCTACGAGAATCATATCGTGAAGGAAAAACTGTTAAAAAAAGAACTGTAGCAAATATTTCTCATTGTAGTGAAGAAGAAATTAACGCCATTGAATTTGCTCTTAAAAATAAAAAAACCATAACTCAACAATCTTACAATCCCAACCCCTTTGATCTTATTCAAGGACGTTCAATTGGAGGTGTTTACGTTCTTTATTCTATAGCTAAACAACTTGGAATCACTGATGTTCTTGGCTCTAGTTTTCAAGCAAAACTGACTCTATGGTTGATCTTTGCTAGAATTTTTGAACAAGGTTCTAGGCTTTCAGCAACTAGATTGCATTCCCACTACGATATTGCCTCTGTAATAGGACTTAAGAGAGGATTTGATGAAAATGATCTTTATGACTGCCTTCATTGGTTATGTGAAAAAAATCAAAACTCAATAGAAGATACTTTATTTAAAAAGATAGATGGTCACAATTTCTATTGGTATGATGTAACAAGTTCTTATTTTGAAGGTACCAAAAATGAGTTAGCAGCTTTTGGATATAACCGTGATAAAAAAATAAATAAGCGCATTGTTGTGATTGGTTTATTATGCCAAGATGACGGAAATCCTGTTTCTATTGAAGCATTTAAAGGAAACACACAAGATGTTGAGACTTTTGCAAACCAACTTATTAAATTATCGACTCGATTTGGTTGTCAATCAGTTATCTTAATTTGCGATCGAGGACTAATTAAAGATAAGCAAAAAGAATTACTTAAAAAATATAATTTCCATTACATTACCGCGCTTACCATGCCTCAAGTGAGAGCATTATTAAATGAAAAAATAATCAATATTGACGACTTCACTGCAGAACTTAAGAATGTCAACCATAATAATTTAAGATTTGTATATCGGCGTAATCCAGAAAGGGCAGCAGAAGCTCGTAACCAAAGGCAAGAGCGCCTTGACAGTGTTGTGAAAAGAGTTGCTAAAGAAAACTCATATCTCATTCAACATCCCAAGGCTAATGCCTTTCTTGCGCGAACTAGGATTGCTAGCACCTTAAAGACATACTATCTTTCTGATTGGGTCAAAGTTCGGAGGACGAAGAGGCATCTTGTTTTGAGTATTGACGAGAAGCAGCAACAAGAAAAAGCGAAAATGGATGGTTGTTACATTTGGACAACAGACTTGAGCGAACAAGAGATTAGTACACGGGAAATTTATGATAGGTACAAAGATCTAAAATATGTGGAAGATGACTTTCGAACATTTAAGACAAACTTTTTAGAAATTCGTCCAATTTTTGTTCGGAGCGAGAAGAGTACTAGAGGTCACTTAGTGGTTATTATGTTAGCTCATATGATTTTAAGAAGACTGCGTGAAAAATGGATGCATCTGAACAAAACGGTTGCAGAGGCTTTGAATGAACTTTCACTTATATGTCGAAATACAATGAATTTTTCCAATGGCCAGAAAGTTGATATAATTCCACATCCGAATAAAGAGATGGCTGAATTGTTTGAAGCAATTGGGATTTCACCACCAAAAATGATAGAGGAATCTAAGATAAATGTGGTCACTAGACGTAAAATCAGAAGTTGCGTTTAGTCGCATCTAGGCAGCATTGTAGAACCATTTTCGATTTATTTAGTTACATTTTTTGGGGTGAACTTCCGTTGGAATGATGAGCTACGGTCTGCACCACAATTTAAGGTTAAACGATATCGCATGATATCTGCCAAAATTTGTGGCTGTAATGCTCTCTATCGTGAGCTTAAGCTTTTGTGGAGGCTACGTTGAAACTCAACATTGGAATGATGAGCTACGGTCTGCCCCACAATTTAAGGTTAAACGATATCGCATG
>JACDDG010000091.1 GCA_013817115.1 Parachlamydiaceae bacterium
GGCTTTAGCCCGCAGTTTTTGAAGATCGTTCAAAGCTGACATTTGGTCAGCTCCTTTAGTCGATTTTAATCGATAGCGACTTTTAGTCGAAATGCAATCTATGGACTTCAGTCCATAGTGGTTGAATCAAATATGATACACGTAAATTTTAGTACGGTAGAGATCAGAAACTTCGATTGTCAGATGGGGCTTGCTGCCAGGAAGTGCGAAGGTGTGACTTACGACGATGCATCCTTGGGGGAGCTCCTGATGAAATTTAGGCAATAGGCGCTGCATAGCAGCGGGGAACAGGTAGCAGAAAATCATTGAGGCATTTGATAGCCTAACAGAGTAAAAATTGCGTCGGTAAAAGTGTAGATTTGAGGATTTATTGAAGTTTTTCCGTAAAAGGCAGAAATAATATGGAATCCACGATGTTTCATAAGCCTCAATGCGATGAAGTGGGTATTTTTTAGCTAAAATGAAGGCGATAGTGCCCCAGCCGGATCCGAGTTCATATATTGTTCCGGGAGCGGGTGTAAGAGGTATCTGAAAAAGTTGCTTTTTGACTTTGGATGAGGTCGGCATGGGTGATATGCCATTTCTAATAGTGCTGTAAATAATTGTAAGTGAACATAAGATTAGAATTAATAGTAATATATGAGCAAGATAGGAAAGAAATATTGAAAGGGTGGTCAGGAACAAATAGCCCCCCGTAAAGTAAAACTCTTATGGCGAGTGAGCTGGCAAAGATAAAAAGCCTAGATGGCGACTTTATAATTTTTTGTTAGCGGTAACCAACAAAAAATTATAAAATCGTCTTACGATGATTGCGGAAGTAGTTTCCGGAATTCAATCGTATCTTACTGAGCCATTGCAACAGGTGCATTTGCAAGCGCGCTGCCTTGGATGCTAACCATTTCGCAATATGATTGCCATAAGTCTGCATCAACAATACCATGACGGATTGATGTAATCAATTCACGTTTTGTTGTTTTAAGATCTTTCTTTGGTGTCAATTTGCGAACCATTTCTTTGTCTCCTGCCATGCGTGCCATGTTCAACATGCGCTCAAGGTCAATTTTTGTGAATGCAAACTGATCGCGACGCTTACGTGATCCACGAGCAGCACGAGGCTTAGGTGGTACAGACGCTGGACGATCAGCTTGGATGATGTATGTTGTGATCAATTTTTTAAGAGCTTCTGGCTCTTCTGTTTTCATTTTACGCATAGTGAAGTGGTGAACGTATCCGCCTGCTTCTGAAGGCAAGTAACGGCAGATGTCATTTTCTTTACGACCATTAACTTTTTGTATTGCTTTATGAATCAGAGCGTTTAAATTGCCATCTTCATTCTTTTCATCTGTATATGCCATAGTAAATGCCTATGTTGTTTTTTGTTGTTGTGTGAACTTATAGCACTTAAGGGTATTGCAATTGTCATTAGCGATAAAGCTCTATTGTAATTGCATTTCCCGTCCTCTATATCTCCCTATTTAAAACTATTAAAAGATTAACCACAAGAAAAAAAACAACTTTCGTTAAATTTTTTCATTATCTCAATAGAGATAGTGATTATCCGATCATATAAGAACAGTTTTTAAAGAATTTCTAGGAAAGAATATAGTGCTTTTCATTAGAATGTGAACTCGATTCAATCAATTATTCAACTATCAATATGATTTCACTGAGAAAACAATGATATAGTTTGTCCTTTTTACCATCCCTTTTTCAGACAGAGAAAATTTGAATTATATCTTAATGTGCTAAATTTATTCGAGAATTCCGAAATCATCTAATCAAAATCAAAATCAAGATATAAATCTGAAAACGCTCGAATCGCTATCGTTTCAAATTCATGGGTAAATGCTGTTCAACGAAGATTATTCTGTTTTGATTTTGTTAAGAGATGAAATTAATGTATTCGTGAATTTATGAGAGATTGGTAGAAATTTATAAGTGTATAAAAATAATTATTTTTGGGGGATTCACGACCACGCAAAAGACGACTTTTCTAGCTACTTGCCTCCCGGATTCTCCTTTTTGCGACAATGAACCAACTCGACCAGCCAACAACAAAATGTGTAGTGCGAGGTATATTTCTTTTCTTGTAAATAGAAATCTGTTATTTTTGTACTTTCCTCCATTTAACCAAAAGAAGCAGTTTACTATGGAAAAACAAAAAAAATGGCAATTTTATATGATTTTAGCTGTCATCGCTTTGACGCTTTACAATATTTTGCCAACAATTTTTTATTACACGAAGCCTCTTAAGGCTGATATCGACTCAAAATATGCTAAAGAAGTTGCTTTAGACATAGTTGAACGTGTCGATGCATTGGAAAACGATTCCAAAGAGTGGCTGTATTCATTTAACAACCTCCTTGGTATCTCTCCTCAATCTATTGAACTTCAGAAAGACAATCCTCGCTTGATCGAGGTAACCTTTAAAAACAGCCAAGATGCTCAAAAATTCCAACACTTCTTGCCACGTGCAGGGGCTTTAATTCCTTTTGTACCAGAGCAACTAGGCCTGAATACTAGCGGAGACGCTCTTGACCCAAATAAGGTTTTGGTCTCAAGACAAATCAGCGTGCATTTATCTCCGCAAGAAATTGATCAACTTTTTACGTTCACAACCAAACGCAATGCAGAAGGCGAAATTGCCGATCGTTATCGCGAAATTGTTTATGATCGTGTTGAGCAATTAGCTAAAGGGCTGGGCGGAACAAGCCATAGTGGCTTGCAGCTCGAAGTAATGGCAAAGACTCCGTTAAGCCAAGAATACGATGAAACAGTTCTTTCTTTAGCTAGCGATTTGGTAGATGCAAGTAAAACTTTTAGAAGTAACCCTGAAATTGCTAAACGCTATTTTTCAAACTTCGCGCAGGTTTCTGCTGATTCAGATCAAAATGTGCTGGCATCTTTTGTTAAGCGTTTGGAAGATCAACAAAAACGACTGGATGAGCAACAAAAGAGCCTTGCAGAAAAGCAAAAGGATACTACAAATCAAGAGGGTGATGAAGCTGAAAATCAAGCTCACTCACTGCAATTAGCTGAGAAGCAAAACGCCTTGTTGCAATCAGCAGCTGCAATCATTAAAAAATATAGCGCTGATTTTAAACCTCAGAATGCTCTAAATCATGATGCGATTGCAAAAGAGTTAGCCGTAGGAAGCAAACTTGCCGGAGCGCAAGTCGATCGTCAAGTTGTTTCTCTTCATGGTGCAAATCCTTTTGTTGAAGCGTTGATCATTGATTGGAACGCCGATAAGGTTCTTCTTAAATTTTATGATGATTTGCAAGAGCTGCGCACTTCCGACAAAACTTCGTCCCATCTGAAAGATAAAATCAATCAATATGCAATCAATACTGTTGCAATAGCTTCTCAGGAAGCTGACGAAAAGGTTGAGCCGATTGATGAAACATTCGGAGTCAACTTAAATTCGCTTATAGGAAGTAAAAGTTTTTCGATTTTTAATTTAAGCTACCTGGCCGATAAACGCAGTCAAGAGCTTGTTGAAGAGCTTAAAGGCAATTGGAATCCTAGCCACCACGATCTAGAGAGTGGTAATTTTCCAATTTATAGCTATGCAGAATACCAAAAGCTACCTCTTCAAGAACAAAAGCTTGGATTAGTCGTTTATGCGCCTATGTTGCAGGATGAGAGTCTTCCTGAAGGATTCCATACAGGCTCGATCTACGTGATCGCTAAAGGTCTTGATGCAATTATCCAGAAATACCAATCAAATCCCGATAGTCCTGACGCTCAACTTTTATTCAAAGACATCAATCGCTTGAGTGCTATTCTAAAAGAAAACGGTTTTATTGGTTATTCAGGAGCTTCTTTTGCAATAGCACCTGAATTTGCAAAGGACTACCTATTTGAGTTAAGTGATTATTACAATAATCTGCTTAAAGCTTCGCGGGAAAATTTCAGTGTGAAAGGCAGCAAAAAATTTGCTGTTCTGGATTACACGGATGTCGAACAGCGCATTTTGGCTATAAATGGCATTGAAGATCGTATTCAAGAAGATCTTCTCAAGTGGAAAGAAGCTTATCAAACTTCACGTGTAGATTTAAACGCCGCAAATCGTTACCAAGTGCCTGCTCCAACAAAAAATGTTTACTGGGAAAACTTTAAGCTTAGCTTTAAGAAATATTTCCATGGAGATGAGCGCAAGGTTCTGAAGTGGGGTCTAGATCTTTCAGGCGGTAAAACTGTGCGTATTGGGTTACGGGATCGTAATAATCGCCCCGTGACCAATCCTGATGATCTTGCACAAGCTGTGAATCAACTTTACGTGCGAATCAACAATATGGGTGTCTCTGAGAGAACTATCCATGTTGAAAATGACAATATCATTTTAGATTTTCCAGGTGCTCAAAATCTCTCAGCATCTGATCTTGTTAAAGCTTCAGCGATGTACTTCCACTTTGTAAATGAGAAGTTTACTGCGGCTAATGCTGAACTGAAATCATCGGTTGAAACATTCTTGCAAAACGTTTGGAATGAGGCCTTGGTAACTAACCGTAAAGACATTGAAAGCATCAACGAAATTGCCTGGGAGCACCTAGGCGCTGACAATGATTTAGTTATGCATCCTCGTAGTGAAGCTGCAAAAACGTTGTTCGATAATGGTTTGCGTCTTGCAGATCCTAGAACATCAGTTGCAAGCCATGCTTTCAACGATACTCTTTCATCTATCGCGATGATGCAAGGTGAAGATTTTACTGCTTGGAACGGGCAAACAAATCCCTTGTTGATTATTTATCATAATTACGCTTTAGAGGGCGCTAATCTGACGAATGTTCAAGCTGGCTTCGATCCGATGCAGGGGAATACGCTTTCATTTAACGTTGCTCGTTCGTATGAGGGGCAAGAAAGTGGAAGTCCTCGCGATGATCTTTACACTTGGTCGTCACAATTTGCAGCAGATAAAATCGTAGGAACACCTAAAGAGCGCATTCGTCCAGGTGGATGGAGAATGGCTGTTATTCTTAACGGTCAAATTATCACTATGCCTGAACTGAAAGCGGCCTTAAAAGATGGTGGAAGCATCAGCGGTCGTTTCTCACAACGTGAGATTAATCAGTTGGCAGCTGACTTAAAAGCAGGATCATTGAGTTTTACTCCACGCATTCTTTCCGAGCAGAATGTTAGCCCGGAACTTGGTAAAGAAGAGCGTACTAAAGGTATCGTTGCTTCACTTGTAGCTTTGGCTGCGGTGATTACGGCAATGATTGCTTATTATCACTTTGCCGGTGTTGTGGCTTCTACAGTGGTCGTGTTTAATATCCTTATTATATGGGGAGTATTGCAGAACCTAGGAGCAGCCCTCTCGCTTCCAAGTATTGCGGGTATCGTTTTAACAATTGGAATGGCGGTGGATGCCAATGTTCTGGTCTTTGAACGTATTAGAGAAGAGTTTGCTCTTTCAGGACGAATTGGCTCAGCCATACAGGCCGGTTACCGTAAAGCTTTCAGTGCTATTTTTGATTCGAATATCACGACCATCATTGTAGCATTGATCTTGATTCAATTTGATTCAGGACCAATTAAAGGTTTTGCTGTGTCGCTGATTGTTGGTATTATTTCTTCAATGTTCACTGCATTATTTATGACTCGGTACTACTTCGCTGGATGGGTACAGAATCCTAATAATAGAACGTTAAGAATGTCACAATTTTTCACGTTGACACACTTCGATTTCTTAGCACAAACTAAGAAGGCTATCATGATTACAGCTCTCGTGTTGGGTCTTGGCGGTATCATGTTCTTTGCTCAGAAAAATACGATGTTTGGCATGGATTTCGCTGGCGGGTATGCATTGAATATCTCTGTACAAGAGCAGAAGGAAGCTCCAAACTATCGCATTAAAGCAATCGACGCTTTGCATAGCGCAGGGGCATCAACGAATGATGTTCAAGTGCGTGAACTTAGCCAGCCTAATCAGTTGCGCATTCAGCTGGGAATGGGTATGGAAGAGACAGGTCATCCCTTCTATAATCTACCCGAAAGGCTTACAGAAGGTCCTTTCGCATTTGAATACCAAAGTAATCCTCGTATTATCTGGGTAATTAATGCATTGGAAAAAGAAGGTCTGACCTTATCTAAAACTCAGCTCAATTCGCTCGATAAGAATTGGACGGTTATGAGTGGACAGTTCTCAAGCAAAATGCGTGATAACGCCCTCATAAGTCTTTTCTTAGCATTATTGAGTGTGTTGTGCTATATCACTCTGCGTTTCGAGTTTAAGTACGCTATGGGAGCTGTGATTGGCTTAGTGCATGACGTTTTAATTACTTTAGGTGTATTGGCATTCTTCAATTGGATAGGGTTGCCGGTACAGCTTGATTTGCAGGTTTTGGGTGCGATCATGATGATCATTGGCTATTCGCTTAATGACACGATTATCGTTTTCGATAGAATTCGTGAAGATGTTCGCGTTTTGCGGAAGCTACCATTCACAGCTGTGATTAATCACGCTTTAAATGTTACGCTAAGTCGAACTGTGATGACATCAGGAACGACCCTCTTGGTGCTTTTAGCCTTGGTTCTTCTGGGAGGTAAATCGATTTTTGCCTTTTCATTAGTCATGTTAATTGGAGTCGTCGTTGGAACGCTCTCGTCATTGTTTATTGCATCACCAGTGATGTTGTATTTTCACAATCGCGAGCAAAACCAACACGAGCGCTCTCACCAAGTTCTCAAGAAAGTGTAAGGTTTAATCCCGGTGGGGATTAAATTTTAATGCGGTAAATTAAATGGCCAATTTGAGTTATCAACTTAAATTGGCCATTTTTTATTAGTTCATCATGATAATTCTGAGAGGTCAAAATGATCGGATTTTACCGACGTCCAAATAGTTTACTTTTATTTTTGCTATTAATGATAATGACAGGCCTAGAAGGGAGTACTATCAATGCGCACCCTCCAGTCCAAGTCGGAGTAGAGGTATTGATTAAAGACGGTAAGATCGGTCAATTAAAAGGAAAACGCATCGGGCTGATTACAAATCATACAGCAACAAGCTCTCAGGGGATTTCTACTATAAATCTCTTCAAGCAATTGGGGCCAATCGTAGGATTTGAACTTGGAGCACTGTTTGCTCCTGAACATGGCTTAAATGGCTCAATTCACGCTGAAGAAATCGTTGATAATGCTCGCGATAGCGATGCCATTCCCATTTACAGCTTATATGGGAAGCACCGTCGTCCTAGTGAGGCAATGCTTAAGGGACTAGATTTACTCATTTATGACATACAAGATATCGGATCACGTTCATACACTTATGTAAGTACATTGTTTTATGTGATGGAAGAAGCCGCGAAAAGAAAAATTCCTCTAATAGTTTTAGATAGGCCTAATCCGATCAATGGAATTGTAGTTGATGGCCCCATGTTGGAAGAGCGCTGGCGTTCCATCGTGGGTTACATCAATGTTCCCTACTGTCACGGCATGACAGCTGCTGAGCTTGCATTATTTTTTAATAGTGAATACAAGATCGGTTGCAAGTTAAAGGTTATTCCAATGAAGAATTGGAAAAGAGAGATGAGCTTTAATGATACAGGCCTATTGTGGGTTCCAACCAGTCCCCAAATTCCCGAAGCCACAACGCCACTTTTTTATCCCATGACAGGGCTACTTGGAGAACTTTCACTTGTAAGTATTGGCATTGGCTATACATTGCCTTTTAAAGTTGTGGGTGCCCCCTGGATTGAAGCCAAGAAGTTTGCAGGTGCACTCAATGGCCAAAAATTTCCCGGTGTCCATTTTGAACCTTTTCACTATAAACCATTTTATGGGAAATTTGCACATAAAGAATGCCAAGGAGTCTTAATTGCTATTACTGACCCATTATCATACAAACCGGTATCTACACAATATTTGATCATCGGAATTCTGAAGAGTCTTTACTCTTCTAAATTTAAAGAAGCAGTCGAAAGTTCCAAAGGTCGGAAAGATATGTTTTGTAAAGTCACCGGAACTGAAGATATTTACCGAATTGTGACAGAAGAGAATAATATTGTTTGGAAGCTCAGGGGGTTTCACGAGAAAGAACGCGCTAACTTTTTGACTTTGCGCAAAAAATATTTAATTGATGGATATGGTCAGTAGATAAAATGTTTTATGATGCTTTATATCACGTGAGGCACCTATGGCGGGGCGTTCCTTCTCGTTTGCAGTAAGGTTAAAAGCATGATTAGTCCGATGTGCTATACTGCGCGCGGGCACAAATTGAGGTTTTTTGCGCGCCAAAGCCCCGGGGTTGAACGATCGGAAGTGACCCCATATTTCAAATATTGGGTCACTTCCGATC
>JACDDG010000497.1:0-1491 GCA_013817115.1 Parachlamydiaceae bacterium
ATCAAAAAATGACCCAATATTATAATATGGGGTCATTTTTGATCGCTTAATCGCGGGAGCTTTCTCTTTGCCAAAAACCAAAATTTGAACGCTCTTCGGTATACATCTCGGCCGTGGCTCTAAGTACTATGTCAGCTACGTTGATACTCAACATCGGAATGTTGGGCTACATTTTTGCCCCGTTTTACATTTGCTGACATCTCGATAGCGGGTGGGACTTTTTCTTTACGGCCCTTGACAGTAAAATCTTTCTAATAATAAATCCCTGGAAGTTAAGTAGGTCAAATTTGCTAATGCAAAAAAAAGGTTTTCATTGTAAAATGTGTATAAGTTCTCAACCCTTGGATAAAAAATGTTTGGGAAATATTTAGATCCTAAAAACTATATAGCTTTTAAAAAAAAGTTTGGAACAGAAAAAAATAAAGAAATTCTAATCCATTTTTTAAATGATATGATCGTTTTTAAAGAAAATAGCCCAATTCAATCAGTCACATTCTTAAAAACTATACAATATCCGGAAACTCTAGTAAAAAAAACAAGCATCGTGGATATTTTATGTAAAGATGAGAAAGGAAATCAATATATCGTAGAAATGCAGGTTGCAAAGGAAAAAGGTTTTGAAAAAAGAGCTCAGTATTATGCATCAAAAGCTTATATCTCTCAAGCCAGTAGTGGTGGTGCTTACTATGATCTCAAGGAAGTTATATTTTTAGCTATCGCAGATTTTGTGATGTTTCCTCAAAAAGCTGCTTACAAGTCAGATCATGTTATTTTAGATAAACAAAGTCTAGAAAATGATTTTAAGGATTTTTCGTTTACGTTTGTAGAACTGCCTAAATTTAATAAAGATATCGATCATCTCGCTAACATGACGGAAAAATGGTGTTATTTTTTTAAGCATGCAGAATCAATTTCTTTAGAAGAAATGCTGAAATTAATAGCTGATGATGAAATCATGGAAAAGGCATACAAGCAGTTAGATTGGGTTACATGGAGTGATACCGAACTTTTAACTTATGATCAAGCAGAAAAATACGAAGGCGCATACTTAGCTTCCATGGAGCAAAAATTTGATGAAGGATTTGAAAAAGGAAAATTTGAGAGAGATATAGAAATCGCAAGAACTCTTTTAACAAAAAAATATGACATCGAAGTTGTCGCGGACATAACAGGTCTTACCATTGAGCAGGTTAAAGTTCTTAAAGAAAAGTGGCAATAATCAAGTTAGTTTTTGTGAAGGGGATTTACTCGGTCGATACCCTAATTTTTTGGTTTTTTATCATTTTGCCGGCTTTCCAATATATAAAATAGCAGGGAGATTTTTTGGAGTTCCAGTTGACAGCCATGCAGAGACCCGGTGATTGCCTTCAAGAAGTTTATATTTTTTAATGTTTTCTGAATTTTTATCTTCCCATAAAACGATACCATTAAGTTCTTTCACATTAAACAGATCTTTACTTGGATACAACACTTCGATATTTTCAATAACCC
>JACDDG010000497.1:1501-2120 GCA_013817115.1 Parachlamydiaceae bacterium
CCCAATTTAGTTTGAGTTTAGGTGTTACCATTTTTTTCCATCTTCCTTCCTCTTTAGGTGACTTCCAAAGCGCCCATTTTCCTCGAACTTCATAAAATGTTGATAGAATTAAGCCTATATTTAAATTATTATTTTGGGGTTCAAGATCCATTCTGGAAGGGAAGTTAGCTCGAATGTTTTTTGAAAATTGACACTCAGATACCCATTCATTATAGAGCCATGTTTGTTTAATTTCAAAAGTAGAATGTAACCTTGTTATTGTACAGTTTGAAGGGGATTTATGAAAAGTTTCATCAGCAATATTTGAAATTTTATTAGAAATAGGTTGAAAAGTCTCTTCTGGGTCTGTTAATTCCTTAGATTCATAACAAGTTTTGTATTTATTCTTCATAATGGGGGTCATATTTTCTCCTGTGCTATTTTAAATGATATAAATAATCACTACTGCCTTTGACTATAGTTAGGAATTCAAAAATATACAATCATAAAACGCAGAGTTGTGACAAAAGGAATTGGGAGTTTTGGAAGGACGGCATATACCGAAGAGCGTCCAAATTTTGGATTTTTGGCTTTGAGAAAGCCCCGGGATTAAGCGATCAAAAATGACCCAATATTATAA
>JACDDG010000498.1 GCA_013817115.1 Parachlamydiaceae bacterium
GCGTCCAAATGTTGGATTTTTGGCTTTGAGAAAGCCCCGGGATTAAGCGATCAAAAACGACCCAATATTATAATATGGGGCTGTTTTTGATCGCTTAATCGCGGGAGCTTTCTCAAAGCCAAAAACCAACATTTGAACGCACTTAGGTATAACTGCTTACGAACTTGAAAAACAGAGAGATGCTGTCGATGTTTAAAAAAAATGATTCTATTCCATTCTATATTTTTTCTATGGTAAGTTCTTTTCGTTCGGCTCTTTTTTCGATGTTCTTTGTAGCATTTGTTTGGGCCATAGATTTATCAGTGAGACCTTATGTTTTGAAGATGATGATTGATCGCATCGGTGATTTGCCCCGCGAAGAGGTCCTGGGCGCTTTAGCTTTTCCTGCATTGCTGTTCATTGCTTTATCTTTCACGCTCAGTAGCTCATTTAGACTGTATGATTATTTTGTGCAATATAAAATGATTCCTTCTCTGCGAAAAAAAATAGCTGTGAATGCTATTTCACATCTTTTGCAACAAAGTCATCATTACTATCAAAATCAATTTTCAGGTTCTTTAGGGAATAAGGTGAGCGATCTTTTGATGAACATTCCGGAGGTCATTCAAAGTCTTATCGATCGTTTTTTTAGTCATTTTATTGCTCTGACTATAGCTATAGTGACTTTATTTATGGTGAGTCCCTATTTCGCTTTAATTTTGTTTTTATGGGCCGGGTTATTCACGCTTGGAGCATATTTGTATGCACCTCATCTTACTAAGTTAGCGAATGCATGGTCTAGCTTAGGTTCTCAGACCACAGGTAAAATTGTAGATGTAATATCCAACATCCTGGCTGTAAGGCTATTTGCACGTCCTCGTCAGGAGATGGATTATCTGGAAAAAATGATAACTGATACATCTGATGCTGAAAAGACTCTACAGTGGTCTAATTTGAAAATGTGGTTCATCTATGGCTATAGCTTTGCTCTTGTTTTAGGGCTTAATCTTTATTTGTTGATTAAGGGATATCATGAGGGCTGGGTGAGCATAGGAGATTTTGCACTCGTTTTAGGTATAAATTCTGCGGTAATAGAGTTCTTGTGGCAGTTAGCGCGTGAATTTTCTCAATTCACCAAGCAATACGGCCGTGTGACCCAGGCTTATACGACTATTTATGAGAAAATTGATATTACTAATGCTGCAGATGCCAAGGATTTAGAGGTTACAGCCGGAGAAATTGTATTTGATCAGGTTGCTTTTCGCTATAAAGGTTCGGAGCCCTTATTTAGTAACAAATCATTGACGATTGCACCAGGTCAGAAGGTAGGCTTGGTGGGTTACTCCGGAAGTGGCAAAACAACTTTTGTAAATTTAATTTTACGTTTGTTTGATGTCATTGGTGGCAAAATTATGATTGATGGGCAAGATATTAGCAAAGTGACATTAGATTCTTTACGTTCTGCCATTGCATTGATTCCTCAGGACCCTTCCCTTTTTCATCGATCCCTAATGGATAATATTCGTTACGGACGTTTGGATGCGTTAGATGGGGAGGTAGTAGAGGCTGCTAGATTAGCTCATGCGAACGAATTTATAGCGGGGCTTGAGTTAAATTATGATGCAATGGTTGGTGAAAGAGGGATTAAGCTATCTGGAGGCCAACGTCAAAGAATTGCAATAGCCAGGGCAATCTTAAAAGATGCGCCTATTCTTATCTTGGATGAAGCCACGAGTCAGTTGGATTCTATTACTGAGAGTGACATTCAAGATTCATTGTGGCCTTTGATGCAAGGGAGAACAACTCTTGTCATCGCACACAGATTGTCGACGCTTTTAAATATGGATAGGATCTTGGTGTTTACTCATGGGGTGATCGTAGAAGATGGCACGCATGCAGAGCTTTTGGCGAAAAAAGGGCAGTATAAAGCGCTGTGGGATGCTCAGGTTGGAGGTTTCTTGCCTGAGTAGTGTCAGAGGGTAAGTGTAGAGTTGAACTCTAGATTCTAGCAAGCGTAAAACGAAGCAAAATGTCGCAACATCATTCCGATGTTGAGTATTAACGTAGTGGCTATGCATAGGTGGCTTTCTCGCGCCCCTACCGGGGCGCACGTTTTGTCATGATCCAAACCCC
>JACDDG010000499.1 GCA_013817115.1 Parachlamydiaceae bacterium
CTTTTAATTGCGTCCGACGTTTTTAACCCTCTTATTTCTTAAAATCCTCGTAGAGCACCCTTAAACATGTCTATATTCTTAACTTAATGACATTGGGCTGCACCCGGGGAAAGACCTCTACCGCTCTTCCAGAGCTCTGCGGCAATTTTTAATCGATCCATAGTTTGCCCCCTCAGGGCCTACACTATGGGCTTGACATATACCGCTCCCTCTGGAGCTCCGAACACGTTGCTGACTGCAACAATCAACGGATAAATCCTTTTGATTTCTTACTAATTAAATTGACATCGTTATCTAAAGTTTCTACATCCTTTTTTTCAGGTTGTGTATAACTTTTAGATTCACTATCAATAGAAATATTTTTTCCAATGGTATTAATAACACTCACATCTTCTTTAACTCCACTGTGGTTATTAATCAAGGTTACTTTTTGCTTTAGATCTTTGAGCTCCGCAATAATATTATTTATTACAAAATCTTTTTGATTGAGTTCAACTTTAAGATCAGAAATTGTGTTCGTTAATTTTATGTTGTTTTTTTTAATTTTAACATATCTATCTTCACTTTTTCTCTGATGAAGTTCAATTCTCTCAATTCGTTTTGCTAAATCGTGCACTTTTTCGACTAACTCTTTAATGTCCGGTGAAATGAAGCTTGCTATAATTCCGTTAGCTAATTTGTTTTTGGCGATGTTCTCAGGTCTATTGATTAAATTTCTTGTTAAAGCCCGAGTAAGAAGTAAAATAATTTTTTCTGAAACACTTTTCATAGAAATGTAATACGAGTTGTAGTGAAGAATGCTTGTAAGAAATGGGTTGTTGAATTTCTCTTTTATTTTAATTTCTTCTAAGTCTTTATCTTTTTCGTAAACTAAATTAAGCTTTTTAATGTACGGATTCGACAAACTAAAGTGAAAATTGTTTTCTTCAATAGTGTTCTGGGTATGAGAAAACCAGTCATCGCAAAAGAGTATACGGGAACTAATTTGATGAATCAAAGAGTCTATCTCATTTTTATTTTTAATCTTTTTTGAAAATTCCTTTAAAAATTCTTCTCTTGTGTGGTTTTTTGTATTGCAAAAGGTTCTTGTACCTCTATTTCTTACATATTCTTCAATATGTTTAATAGCTTCATCCAAGGGATCAGGATTAATGTAATTTTGCACTATAGTATAAAGCTGCTGGGCTGTTATCAGTTTATTTTCTATTGCTGAAAAACAATCAATTATTTGATTATAATGCTTTGATGCAAGCTTAACACATTCCTCGACAGTCAAAGTTGAAATTTCGTAGCGGAATTCATAAGTTAAATCCGCAATTAAATTCTCAAAAAAAATCTCTATTTTTTTTCCTCTCAACTCTGCAGCAATTTTATAGTGATCGGGGGATCCGTGCTGATGAAAAAAAGCGTGAGTAAAATGAACACCTTCGTGCACAAGCTCAATACCGTTTAAAACAGCCTCCGCATAATGAATCGCTGTAGTATGAACAATCGATCCAACCACAGGAATACATGTTGAAATAATTGCTACGGCAAGATGAAATGCACGTTCTTTAGGAGTTGGAGGACCTTGAATGAGCTTTTTTTCAATTACTCTAGATGTTTCTAGCCAATCAATAACATCCTCTCTCAGCTTACCCAAATACGTTTCATACTTTAGTTTATGCTCATTTTCGTTGTTTCCTATTGGCGTTAGTTCAATTTTCTTATCAGAAGTCATTTTTGATGCTGTGGTATCACAATATAAATATTTAAGAGTGTCAACATATGAATTTGATGGAATAGAAGATATGCAAGACATGTGAAACCTTTTTGTGGGATTTTAAGACTGGACAGATTGTTGCCAAGAATAAAAAACGACTATATTTCAATTCAATAATAAATGTCAATCTGCAATATGAGGAAATATTTAAATTTTTTTTAACCTTTCCCAATCACTTTTTTTACTGTGCTTAAACATTAATGATTCTACTCGTTATTGGCGTTAGGGTTTACTGTCATGTGCCGTAAAACTCTTATACCGAAGTGCGTCCAAATTTTGGATTTTTGGCTTTGAGAAAGCCCCGCGATTAAGCGATCAAAAATGACCCAATATTATAATA
>JACDDG010000092.1 GCA_013817115.1 Parachlamydiaceae bacterium
GTCTCGATGAGGAAACAATCGACCGGAGAGCCGTATGCGCTAGTACCGCCCGTGCGGTTCGGAGGGAGGGGTGGTGAAAGCCATTCCTACCTCTATTAAAAGTGAGCGCATAATTAGTAACGCCTTGGAGGCACTCTAGGGAATTTAAAAGGCTTGATGCAATGATTACCTTTTATAACTTTTTCAAAAAAAGATTGAGTTAAAAGCATGATTGGAATGACGTGCTACAATTGTGGCTTAGGCTTATTTGGAGGTAACGTGATGCACGGGATTGGAATGACGTGCTACAATTGCTGCTTCGCAGCTTATTCATAACATTTTTGTGAAAAAAATTATAAATTTAATGCAAAGGCAAATACAAAATCAGGATTTTAAATAGCCCATCACGCGCATTTCTTCACTTGTTTCATGATACAGGCCATCCTTATCGCCCTCTTCTTTGAACAGCATTTGCACCATCTCATCCAATTTAAGTTCAGCAATTGATTTCTGTTCTTCAGTCAAATTGCACCAACCCCCAAATGAACGAGCTCTAGCTTTCAAGGTCTCAATGTTATACATTGTTTCTTTTGGAAAGTATTGGACATCCACTTCGAATCCGCATTTTTGTAAGACTTTAGCTGGATAAAAATTTTTGAAAGGATTAGGTAGCGGAGATCCTCTAATTTCTCCCAACATTTTAAAAAATTTCATTTGAGCGGGACTGTAACTTGTTCTATCGCTTTTTGTAGCCACAATAAAGATAGAATTCGTCGCCATTATGGTTTTGATTGCATTGACTTCTTCAATTGTACAAAACCAATGAAAGGCTGTAAAAGCTGTGACCACTTTAAATTTTTGGTTTTGGAAAATGGACTGAATGTCAGACACCGCTCCTTCAAAATAATTTATTTGTGAAACTAAATTAGTTTTACTTGCTTTTCCCCGAGCAGTAGCTAACATTTTTAAATCAGGATCCAATCCCCATATATTCTGAAGGCCCTTATTATAAAGTGCTTCGGTTGATTTTCCTGTCCCGCACCCCAAATCAACAACTGGAATCTGTTCAAGAAGTGAACTAGGATTTAATTCCTTGATTTTCTGAGAAACATAATTCAATAACTCGTCACCGGAGGTCACTCTTCCCTTTTCATAGTCGGCAACTTGAGTTCCAAAATTTGTCCCGAGCAAAATTTCTGAATTTTGGTTTATCTGCATAATAAGACCTCCATTGTATAAAAAAATACCCTCACAATTTTTAGGCTTGACCTTCCGTACTACTGGTCAAAACTCGTGTAGATACAACTCCGCGATGACACAGCAAATACAAACATGGCAGCACAAAAAGCGTCAAAAATGTAGCGCTTATCAATCCACCAATAACTACTGTTGCCAAAGGCTTTTGAACTTCTGCTCCGGTTCCCGAAGCAAAAGCCATCGGCACAAATCCAAGTGAAGCCACCAAAGCTGTCATCAGGACAGGGCGAAGCCGTGTAAGTGCTCCGTGCGAAACAGCATCCCTCAAAACTGCGCCGCTTGCCTGCAGCAGTTGGTTAATATATGTCACCATGACCAAGCCATTTAACACCGCAATTCCAGAAAGGGCAATGAATCCCACCGCTGCAGAAATCGAAAAGGGCATATCGCGTAACCACAAAGCCAGAATACCACCAGTAAGTGCCATAGGAACTCCACTAAACACAATCAATGATTCTTTCACTGATTTCAACGCTGTAAAAAGCAAAATAAAGATAAGCGCAAAGCAAATAGGCACGACTAAAAGTAGATGGTCACGGGCTGAAATCAAGTTTTCAAATTGGCCACCCCAATCTAACCAATATCCAGGCGGGACTTTAACCTGCGTGCTAATGTTCTTCTTCGCTGTAGCCACAAAACTTCCTAAATCATTGCCCCTGACATTCGCCTGGACAATAATGGCACGTTTACCGTTTTCGCGTGTAATTTCATTGATCCCTTCCGTCATCGCAATATGCGCTACTTCTTTTAACGGAGTAAAAGCATAACCTTCCTGGCTGTCTTTTCCTCTTGGTAAAGCAATCGGCAAGTTGCCTAAGGCTTCAGGGTTCTGTCTTAAATCCTCCGGCAGGCGCACCATCAAATCAAAACGACGATCCCCCTCAAGTATCATGCCGGCTTTACCTCCACCAATAGCAATTGAAATCGTGTTTAAAATTTCATTTGTACTAATCCCTAGGCGCTTTGTCGCTTCGCGATTGACTTTTACTTCTAAGACAGGAAGTCCATCCGTTTGAGCAACCTTGACATCTGCGGCACCTTTAATTTTTCTCAGGGTACCGGCTATATTTTCGGCCACCTTTTGCATTTTATCAAAGTCATCTCCAAAGATCCGAACAGCTACGTCACTTCTGACTCCGGCAATCAGTTCATTGAATCGCATTTCAATAGGCTGAGTAAACTCATAGTTATTGCCCGGAACTAATTTTAACTGCTCTTCAAGCTGTGCAATCAGATTGTTCTTCGTTAGATAGGGGTCAGGCCATTCATTAGGTGGGGTTAACATCACAAAAGTATCTGATACGTTCGGAGGCATTGGATCGGATGCCATTTCTGCTGTACCTGTCTTCGAGAAAACAAAAGCTACTTGCGGAAATTTTTTCAGTGTTTTTTCTACATCTAGTTGCATTGCGGTTGACTGAGAAAGTGATGTACTAGGAATACGCACAGCGTGTAAAGCAATATCCTTTTCATCTAAAGCCGGAATAAATTCTTGACCAAGATGAGAGAAAAACAGTAGCGAAGCAACTACAAGAAGGCCTGCGTAAGCCACAACCATACCAGGAGCCTGCAAGGCTTTCTCTAGTAACGGAGCGTACCAACGCTTTGTCCAGTAGTTGATCTTATTTTCTTTTTCTTCGACCTTATTGGTCACGAAAATGGCGATCATGGCAGGAGTAAATGTCAAGGATAGGATCAAGGCTGCGACCAGAGCAAATATAACCGTCATGGCCATGGGCTCGAACATTTTGCCTTCGACTCCGGAGAATGTTAAAAGAGGGAAATAAACTGTCAAAATGATCGCTTGTCCGAAAACAGTCGGTTGAATCATTTCCTTTGTTGAGATTAGAACCTCTTCAAGACGCTCTTTGAGGTTAAGGAGTCGCCCTAAGCTCTTTTGCTTTTCACCCAATTTGCGAATACAATTTTCAGTAATGATGACAGCTCCGTCGACAATTAAGCCAAAGTCAAGAGCTCCCAAGCTCATTAAATTGCCACTGATATGTGTCTTAACCATGCCTATAGACGTTAACAGCATAGAAAGAGGGATGATCAACGCTGTGATAAAGGCAGCTCGGAAATTACCTAACATCGCAAAAAGCACGACAATCACTAACAAAGCACCTTCTAAAAGATTTTTTGTGACCGTTTCAATTGTTGCATCAACGAGTTTTGTTCGATTTAATATCGTCTTAGCGTTAATATCAGGGGGGAGAGTCGGATTAATAGCCTTCATTTTCTCATCGACACTGAGTGCTACCGTTCTGCTGTTTGCTCCGATAAGCATCATTGCAGTTCCAATAACAACTTCTTGCCCATTTTCTGTGGCACTACCGGTGCGTAGTTCTTTGCCAATTCCGACTGAGGCAACATCTTTGATGTGAATAGGAATGCCTTTTCTTGTCTCGATAACAACATCCTCGATCTGCTCGGCTGTTTCAATGCGCCCATCGGCTTTAACTAAATAGGTTTCGTTATTGTGTTCGATGTGTCCAGCGCCAATGCTTAGGTTGTTATTATCTAAAGCTGTAATTAAATCTTGGAGAGTTAGTCCTAATGAAATAAGCTTTTCAATATTGGGTTCTACGTGATATTGCCTTACATAACCCCCTATGGAGTCTACTCCTGCAAGACCTCGAATGCCGTTCAGCTGAGGGCGGATGATCCAATCTTGTACAGTCCTGAGGTAAGAAGCCAACTCTGTATCGCTCTTGAGTTTATGACCCTCCGGAGTCAAATAAGAACCATTGCTTTGCCATCCCGGGTGTCCATCAAGATTTTTGGCCCCCTTGCCGAGAGGATGCTCATATTCTACGGTGTACATGTAGATTTCACCGAGCCCAGTAGAAATCGGACCCATTTTAGGCTCAACACCTGTTGGGAGCAAATCTTTAGCTTCCGCAAGACGTTCATTGATTTGCTGGCGTGCGAAATAGACATTTACGTTATCGTCAAAGATGGCAGTTACTTGGGAAAAGCCGTTGCGAGAAATTGAACGCATAGATTCAAGACCGGGAATGCCGGCTAATGTATTTTCAATCGCGTAAGTAACTTGTTTTTCAACTTCGTAAGGGGACAGTCCCGGAGCCGTCGCATTGATTTGAACTTGGTTGTTCGTGATATCCGGGACAGCATCGATGGACAGATTTTTTAGCGAGTAAATGCCATAAGCAGCCACTACAGCAGTCAATAAAACCACTAAAAAGCGGTTATAGATGGAAAACTTCAGTATCTTTTCAATCATTTTAATCCATGTGTTCGGCTTCGTCTTTTTTGTGGTCTGCTTTTAATAAAAATGTGTTTTTGGAAGCATAGCTTTCATTTGGCTCTATACCAGAGAGCACTTCCCAGTTTTTTCCGTCGCAACGTCCAAGTTTGATTGGACGCACTGTAAAACCATTAGCATTCTTAATAAAAATGCAATCTTCTCCGTCAATATTCTGAACAGCTTCTTTCGTGATCGTAAGGGGAACCGGAATGCTTTCAGCAGCGGTGGTTGCGGTGACAAATGTTCCCGGATACCATGTACCATCACTATTGTCTAATGAAGCTATAGCTTTAGCTCGGCGTGTGTCGTCATCGATTACGGGACTAAGATAAAGGATCTTTGCGCTTCCCTGATGCCCGTTGGAGTCCGAAATTTCAATTGTTTGCCCTTTGACTACATAAGGGAGGTCCTGAGGATAGAAACTAATGTCAACCCAAAGATTACTTAAATCGCTGATAACGTACGCTTCACTATCCGTTTTGAGCAATTCACCGGTTGTAATGTGTCGTGAGAGAACTGAACCTCGCAATGGAGCTTTAATTTGATAAATTCTAAGTTGAGAAGAGTCAGCATTTGGCAATGCAGAAATCTCAGTTTCCAGCATCCCTAAAATTTGAAGTTTCTGTTTGGCAAGTTCCAAATTTAGAAGTGCTTCGCCGGAAGTATGAAAGGCAGTTTGATAATCATGCAGTGAAGAAACTCCTTTTTCGTACAAGTTATTTTCCTGTTTTAACACAGTCGCAGTTTGCTCAGCTTTTTTCAAAGCAGTTAAATAAGTTGTTTTAGCCTCAGCAATTTCACGACTTTCAAGTGTTGCAATAACCTCACCGTCATCTACGGATTCTCCTAAATTCTTTTTGACATCTTTTGCAATACCTTCCACTTTGGGATGGATGTGCGCGATGCGATCCCCGTTAAGTGAGATTTTTCCATGGGAAACAATAAGTTTTTGGAGATTACCGGCCTGAGCGTTTCGCATAGTTATTCCCGCAGCATCCCTTTGCTCATCAGAAATTACGACAAGTTCTTCATGGGAATGTTCATGCTCGTGTTCATCATGATCATGCCCCTCATCAACTTTCCAGAACAGAAAAGCAGCAACGATGGCTAAGGAGGATAAGCATAAAATAGTGATATTTGCAATCTTGTTCAGCATAGTTTTCCTGCTTAAATTTAATTAAAAACAGCTTCCACATAAATAGTGGAGGTCTGTTTTAAGTTGATGGAATTCTGTTAAGGCATCGATTAATTGAAGTTGGAGTTCGATATGGCGACTTTGAGCTAATAAAATGTCTATGTGCTCATATTTGCCTTCTGTGCATCCATTTTCATAGGCTTGAAGAATCTCAGAAACCGCAGGTAGCGCCTCGTTGTGCAGCATGTTTACAGTGTCTAAACTTCTAAATAATTGGTCGTGCAAACTTGTGCAAGCCAACTCTAGTTTAGCTTGAATTTCTTCTAGTTGGTAGGATGCGGACATTGATTCCCAACTCGATCGGCAAATATTTCCCTGATTTCTGTTAAATACCGGAATTTCAATGTTGAATTCCAATAAGAAGGAGCTTTGTCTGTTCCTATTGTCGCGGGCTATTCCCACCGTAATTTCTAGATCGGGTACAGCATTAGCTTTTTGTAAATGGTAGTTTTCTCCTGCTGCATAGACAGCAGAACGGTATTTAGCGACTTCAGGGTTATTTGCTAAAGCACATTGATAGATGTTTAAAGGGGGGGGAGTATCGAAATCAAAAAAAGGATAAAGCATTTCATCTACATCTGAAAAAGTGTAGCCGCAAAGAAGGGCAAGTTCCCGCAGAGAAGAGGTTCGATCTGATTCAGCCTTTCTTTGCATGATTTTTGATGTACTCAGTGTAAGCTCGGTTTGCCGCAGTAGAATGGGATTGGCTTTTCCATTTTTGATTTTTTCGGCGATGCAATTTAGAGACGTCGTGGCATTGTCATTTGCCATTTGTAAAAATTTGATTTTCTCAGTGCTAGCAATTGATGTGATTACAAGATTTGTGACCTTCCGTAAGAGCTCTTGTTTGAGAATTTCACGATCCCAAATGGCGATTGTGACAACAGCAGCAGCCATTTTTTCACGTGCGGATCTTTTGTTACCTAATTCGAGAATTTGCGATATCGCTACTACTGGACCTGCTGCATTGAAACCATAATTGCCTCCATTTCCCCCAATGTTGTCAATTTCGACAATAAGTTCCGGGTTGATGCGAAGTCCTGCCTGCCAGCAATCAGCCAATTTTATTTGGATATTAGCATCGGCTTGTTTAAGAGCTAGTGAATGCTCAATAGCAGAGTTCAAGGTCTCTTGTAATGTAAGGGAGGGACAGTTTGCAGAAGTAAATGCCGGACTGCAAAGGGTACATAATCCGATAAAAGTAGATGTAAAATAGTGGCGAAAACCAAGTTTCATAGTTTCTCTTATTTAACTAAAAATTATGTCGATGCAATGTAACGAGGCTTACACTCCTGGTCAGAGTTTTTTTGAAAACTATCGAGGATATGTTAGCCTACTTTGGAAAGCAGGCTAACATATTCAGTCTTAGGTGGCAATAAAAGATTAACTTTTTTTTCGATTTCGCAGGTAAACTTAAAACATAGCCTGAAAATTATTTTGTACCCCTGTAGGGTGTACGCATCAGGTTAAGACAAAGGACGCTAACGACAAATGACCTTAAAGACAAAGGACAATAACGACTCCAAGGATACCAAAAACATTGTACTAGCTTTTTGGTTGTGATATTAGGCGTCATTAAGGTCTTTGGAGTCATTATTGTCCTTTGTCTTTAAGGTCCTTTGTCGTTAGCGCCGCAAAGTATTGCTTCAACAGCAACGTTTGCAACATAATACATCGACAAACCTTCGAAGCCTGAATCTGTGCCAACAAATAACCAAAGTTTTCCTTCTCTATCTGTTGTTGCATGTAAACTACTACTACTGTTCATCTCTTTAGGTTCAAATGTGGGGTTAATCGGGTCGACTCCGGAATGAGCTAAATTTCCAATAACAACTCCATTCACTCCGCTATTACCCTGGATGCCCACATCTATGTTAAGGCGATAATAATCATTCCTAACGACTTTGACAGGTTCTTGGGTAGATGCTCCAACTTTGAAGAAAACGCTTTCACCCGGGGATCCGCCAATTCCAAACTGGTATGTCGGAATTTTCGTTTCAATTGTTACAACAAAATCAACCTTATAGTCCCTATTAGGTTCTAATCCGCTGACCTGTTTTTTTAAAAACATCATAAGATCATCGCTATGATTGTTTCCGGAAAGAACCATTGCTTTATTGTTCGCAGGTAAAGCCTGGGGAAGGTTAGCCCATCCCCAGGAAAGTTCATAGAAAGCTTCTTCGCCAATCGGATAATCAGCGAAGTCCCCGGTCCATCCCTGATTGCTTTCAGAGAAATTAAAATTATAGAGCGTGGCATCAAGCTGTAAACGAAAAACCAGCAAAAATAAAACAACAAAATAAAAAGATAAATTTTTTAGATGTATTTTCATTTGCATTTATTTTTCCCTTATTTGTAAACCTTTTTACATGTAAATGTATAACTTTATATGAGTGTATCCCGAAGTGCGTTCAAATTTTGGATTTTTGGCTTTGAGAAAGCTCCCGGATTAATCGGGCTTGTTCACCTTTACCGCGGAAACTTTCGGTCACCAGATCGACGGCTAAAGCC
>JACDDG010000093.1 GCA_013817115.1 Parachlamydiaceae bacterium
ATGCATTTTATGGTTGAAATGAAACAAACTGTTGTAGTATAATTAATTTAATGCGAAAGTTTCGCTCGGCTAACCGAAAAATCAAATGTGATTTTTATCGGAAAGCCAAAAAATCATAAAGTCGAGTACATATGAGATATTAATTTAAACTAATCTATAACAATATTAAGGTGACATATGGTTAAACATAGAGATGTGAACATAAGCATCATTAAAAGATTAATGAAAATACAGATTTAAAATACTGGCTGAAAAAATCACCCGAAGAACGCCAACGCCAAGTTTAAAGCTCCAACTTCAAACCTTCCAAAAATTGTAGCAACCAAACTGCATACACATAACGCAAGCCCTATTAAAAGCCCTTTATTACCCCTAGAAATCATAAGATCATTTTTTTCAATTTCCCTTGATAATGATGTGGCTCTTTGCGATAAGTCAAATAATACATTTGGTAGTGAAACATTTAAATTGGAAAGATAATCCAAAGTGGCCTTTGAAATTTTTTGCTCTTTCCTTTCTTCAGGGATTTGCGGAAGTGAACTCATAAAGCTAGCTTCTCTAGGGGTAGGGACTTGATTTTCGTTAATATTCATGATAATCCTTTTGATTTGTTAAATACAGATTAACTTAAGGTTTTTGCATCTCTTTTATTGTTAACCATGTTTAAATGATATTGCAACATATTGCTACGTTCAGCAGTCAACACCTTTATCACGGCGGCCTTAAATAATTTACAAGGATATCTCTTCAACAAATGTCCCCATTCTTAATACTAACTTTATCTTCTGCAAAGCATTATCTACAGCCTTTAAATCCATACTAAAAATCAAATCACCTGACTTTCGTTTCGAAAAACACGCTTGTATAACTGCTATTTTTTCAACTAAAATAGATCTCTCTTTTTCTGTATCAGGAACAATACAAACTTTTAGCAATTCACAAAGTCTCCCAACATATTCTTTGGGGAGATATGTTGTCAGAATAGCAAATTGATTAACTGAAAACTTATTCATAGCTACGCAAGAATATCCGTCAACGGCATTGCATGCAATCCCCCAAAATGAATCACATTTAGCAGAATGTTTTATTTGAAATGCGTTCAAATTTGAAAAAATGATGCCAAGTCTTTCTTTTCTTTTTTCGATTGAAGAGTATTGGTTAGTGACCTTCTTTTCAAAACTCCAAAGATTATCTAACAATTTTTCATCAACTAACTTTAGAGTTAAATTTTTAATACTTTCATCATCCATTTTTTCAATTTGACTAAAGCAAGCACTTGTATTCGCTTTTGCCAAAATCGTAGTTATAAAATTATCGATTTCTGCTTCACTCCAACTTCTTTGTTTTGGGCTATTGACTAAAGGGGCGGAATAACTTTTTGTGAAGCCTGATTTTGATTCCATGCATGTTGTATTTGAAGGAATAGTCTTAGGTAGAGTAATATTTTCTGTCTTTACCCCATTTTGATCATTTGAGAATAAAATTTTTCTTGTAGTAATCTCTACTTTAGGATTTTGGTCTTCTTTTTTGGGACTTTGGATTTTTTGAACTTCTTCTAACACTTTTTTAGATTGCTGAAGAGGTGTTTTTAAATCAGCCGAACTTTTTGGTTTCGATACATACTTCGGTACATACTTGAAAGAGCAACATAATCCAAAACCTAATGAAAACCCCGCAGCAGCAATGCTAGCGACACTCATATAATGTACATAATAACCTGCAGCAAATGCTGTAATAGCCGTTCCTGCAATAATTCCTATTTGTCTAATTGATGGTGTAGATGTTGATGTTGAACTTAGTGTAACATCACTTTGAACGCTAAAAAAACTACCTACACGTGATAATGCATCCATATTACGACCTCCGTTGACCGTTTTTTTATTTAAACTGGGACTAGAACGTATATAACTATCTAGTACATCATGTCGATTAACTTGTCCGCAATTTTTAATTTCGAAGCTACATGGTTGAGAATCGAAAGTCATCCAATAGTGTAAAATGAGTCACTTTCAATTTCTAACTTCGAGAGCTCTCAAATAAAAAATTTCGATAATTTAAGCGATATGGTATTAGAGATAGTTACAAATTATTTTATTTATGTCACACCTGGAACATCGATTAGATATTTTTTAACATGCCCCAGAAGTAAATTATTAAAGGAAGTATGAAATTATTCCCAGAATATTAAACTTATGAGTGATATCATTTTTTCATATATGCTGTAAGACCCATTTAGGACATTCTAGCAAAGGTATTTGAGGAGCGTTATGGGGGCACTAAAAAGAAGTCCGCTACAGGGGGACACGAGCTTATAATATCATACCCATAGCTGCAGCTGAAGCTTTGCTATGGTTAAAAAAGATTTTCTGGCTAAGTTTTTAGATGCATAAATTTTTCAAAAATAAGATTAAGTGAAAAACATCAAAAGAAGTCCCCCCACAGAAAGACACGAGCAAATAATTTATACCCATAGCACCCTAGGATACACCATCTATTTGTATCTATTTTGTTCCTTATTGATGACTCCAATGACATCGTAGTTTTTATTCTTGAGCAGATGATTCAAAGTATCCTGAGGAGATGTTCGAAGCAAATCTACATTTGTTTTTACAATTTTATCCATTTCCGAAGAGTACTTAAAGTTCATCTTAAGGGACCAAAAAGCTTTTCTAACTGCATAAGAAATTCTTGCAAAGAATTTTTTTATCCCTGTTTTTCCCTCTTCATGACTCTTAGGAATTGGATTTGCTTTTATAATTGCTTGAAATTGAATATTTTTCTTAAGTTCAGCCATTTGAATAGAAAGTAAAACAAATTCACTGCAGAAAAACTTTCTTTTACCGCCCATATATTGGTAAGGAATTCCATTAGATAAATCAGAGTAATACTTGAATACCCGTTGCTTTGCAAAAAATCCAAAGTTATTAGAGTGGTACAAAGAACGCAGCGCTTCAACATGATTATAAAAATATGAGGTGTTTTTATTTTCAGCTTTTGCGGCGCTTTCTTCTTCAGGATTCATCTTCAGAACAGCTAATCTGGCCAAGCGAGCTGATTCACCGGCAACAGCTTGATCCTTATTGCGTATAATCATGTATTGATTTTTATCAGCTAAGTTAAATCGCGAATCATCAAGCTGTAAACGGCGTATTTGTGGGTCATTACCATTCGGCAGAACAGCGTCAGCTACCCAATGTTTCCCCTGAATTTCTCCTAGATAGAGAGCTGTATGCGAGCACTTGTAGGCTTCTCGATAACCTTTGATTCTAAATACATTCTTAGCAGCTGATTGTAGATCACAAATCAAGTTTGGATTGTCTTCGTGATATTTTTTTACAAGAATATCACCCGGTTTTAATTGACTAGCAATCTCTGAAATTTTCTCACTATAATAAATTTGCTCAAAATTAGCACTGTGTTGTTTTTGAGCTTCTAACCTGTGCATCCCCTCGTCAAAACTTTCAGCTGGATTTTTAAAATTTTCGTAAGCGGCCTTAAACTCTTCGATAGAAAGTTGTTTATTATCAAAAGGATGAGCAATCTCTATAAATTTATTTCGGATTTTATTTAGTTGCTCTGAGGACAATTTCACATCCTTCCCAACCAACGATCGTGCCAATTGTTTTTTATCATAATAAAAAAATGTGTCCGATTTAGAATCCCAAACTTTCTCGGTAAGCCCAAAAAAATGCGAAATTTTTCCAATCAAACCATTTTTACGAGCAAGCTTGTCAAATGGTGAAGTTATATTCTGTGCCGATGATATAATTGGATTTTCTATTTTTAAAGATAAAGAACTCATTCTATTTGCTCCTTTTTATTTTTATTTCTAAAAATTAATTAACTTTCATATATATATTATTATAGCATTTAATAAAAAAAATTCAAGTTTAAACATTTAATATTTTTTTTTTACACCTCCCTCAATTTTTTTTTCGTGTTTGTCCTTTTTTTAGTTTCATCCCCCGCGTCTTTGCGCTGACAAAAAAATACTCAATAATGTACAATCTCAGTACACTATTACTGATCATGACATCAGCACACAATAACTTGCAGGCAAAGAATGGCTAGGGGAATTTATCTTGACAACAGTACGACAACGCGCCCGTCACTAAAAGCCGTAAGTAAAATGATGCCCTATTATAATGAACTTTGGGGAACTCCTTCAGCGCCTCACCGAGCTGGTCACGAGCTTCTTCCTTCCATGACAGAAAGTTATATGGCCATTTATAAGCTTTTTGGGGCGCGTGAAATTGACGAATTTGTCTTTACTTCCTCAGGCGCCGAAGCTGTAAATCAAGCAATTCTTTCCGCCTATTTTGATGTGACCTTAACTTCTGGTAAAAATCATTTTTTAACATCTCTGATTGACGAAGCCCCTTCGATTACTTCCCTTGACCGTCTTGAGAAATTTGATTGCGTTTGCCAACAAGTTCAACCCACTAAAAACGGCAAGGTAACCGCAGAATCAATCTCTAAGATGATCACTCCACGAACTGCATTGATATCGCTTTCTTATGGAAACGGCCTAACCGGAACGATCAATCAAATTGCTGAAATAGCAACCTTGTGCCGTGAACGCGGCATCTTGCTACACCTAGATCTTTCTCATGCTGTAGGTAAACTCTATTTTGAAATTGCAAATATCGATGCTCATTTCTTTTCCTTTAATGGAGATCATTTTCATACTCCTAAAGGCACCGGCGGGCTTTTTACCAAAGCAGGAACACGCTGCCGACCATTTATTTTGGGAGGTAACGAGCAAGGTGGGCTTCGAGCCGGGAGTTTTAATGTTGCGAACCTCGTCGCATTAGGCCAAGCAGCTAAAGAGGCTGACGAAAGCCGAGATCTTTTGTGCACAGAAGTTGCTCGCTTACGTGATAAGCTTGAATTGGGCATCGTTGCTCACTATCCAGAAGCCATTCCCTTTTACTGTGACCAAGAACGCCTACCCCATTGCACTTCCATCGCTTTCCCAGGTATTGCTAATGAAGCGATGCTTTACAGTCTAAATCGCAAAGATTTATTTGCTTGCATTGGTGGCGGATCATTCCAACAATTATCACAAATCTTAACCTTCTGCCAAGTCCCCGAAGCTATAGCCCAAACAGCTGTCAGCTTTAGCTTGTCAAGAGAAACACATGAAGATGAAATCGATCGCGCTATTACATTGATCGCAGAGAGTGCCAACCAGTTACGGAAAACATGGAGATTTTAATATGAGTCTAACATCTCTAACCCAGCCTTTTCCTTGGTATCGATACAGCAAAAAGCTAGCAAATAAAATCGATAATCCACACAACGTCGGACTTTTTACCAAAGAAGAATCTGAAGCCCGCACCATGTTTCTCGCTGACTCTTCTGAAGGTTCGCTTGGAGAAGGTAATAGCATACGTTTATATTTGCTGGTGGATAACGACGATGGAGTTATTGTCGATGCACGTTTTCAAGCCTTTGGGCAATCGGCCTTAATTGGAGCCGCTGAGGCTGCTTGCGAGCTTCTCGTTGGAAAGAACTACGATCAGGCAAAACGCATAAATGCTGATTTGATTGATCGTCAAGTCCGTGACAAATCCGATGAACCTGCATTTCCACGGGAAGCCTATCCCCACTTAAATTTAGTGCTTAGTGCGATAGAAATTGCCGCAGACAAGTGCACTTTTATACCCTTTGCTTCATCGTATACAGCTCCTCCTGTGCCGGCAGGGGTTGGCAGCGAAGTGGTTGAAGGAGGATACCCAGGATGGGTAGATCTTCCTTTAAAAAAGAAAATTGCTGTCATTGAAGAAGTCTTAGACCGCGATGTACGCCCGTATATTGAATTGGATGCGGGCGGGGTACATGTATTGGATCTTTTAAATGATCAAGAAGTTATTATTTCTTATTCAGGTGCATGCACATCATGTTATTCTTCAATTGGCACAACATTATCTTACATTCAGCAGACTTTGCGGAATAAAATATCCCCTTCATTAACAGTTACACCAAATATTAACCTCTAATTTATGATGTTTTTTAATACAATCATCGTTCTACCGAAGAGCGTTCATTTTGGTTTTGGCAAAGAGAAGCTCCCGCGATTAAGCGATCAAAAACGACCCCATATTATAATATTGGGTTGTTTTTGATCGCTTAATCCCGGGACTTTCTCAAAGCAAAAAGCCAAAATTTGAACGCTCTTCGGTATAACATCAAAAAATCAAAATCAACGGAGTTCTATGAAAAAACTAATCTACATCTATTTTTTAATTGCAGCATCTTTTTGTTGCCTGGAAGCTGGAGATAAAGCCAAGATGCTTCAGGATCTTGATGTTATTAAAAGTACATTTGAAACCAAATATGCACCTTTTGAATGGAAAAAAGCTCATTTTGGTTGGAGCCTTGAAGAACAAATCAATTTTGCAAAAATTCAAATTTTAACATTTGATTCTCTCACTGTAAAAGACTATCAACGAATTTTGCACGCATTTTTTATTAGTACATGCGATTATCACGTAAGCGCGCAATTTTTTTCCACCGAACTAGCATTACTCCCCTTTAAAGTTAGAAAATTAAACGAAAAATATTTAATTTCTGAATCGCTGCATGATACTTTCAAGGCAATGCAAAAAGTAGGTCTTTATAAAGGAAAAGAATTTCCGCAAATCGGTAATGAACTTATAACTTTTGACTCTCATCCGGTAGGTAATGTAATTGACGACCTTAAACATAATGAAGTGGGTAACCCAACTTCAAGAACTACACAAATTTTAACTGAGCAAGTTCTCACGCGACGTTTAGGAATGGCCGGACACATCGTTCCCTCAGAGCGGATTAAAATCAGTTTTAGGAATTCAAGCGATGAGATCATTGACGCTACAATAGAATGGCTCTATCGCCCTGAAAAAATAAAAAACCATTCTTACTTTAGCATGATGACACCACTTGCTCCTGTAGACCATAAAGAAGAAATTTTTGATATATATGGCATCAATCATTCATCAACCATGATGATTAATTGCTTTGCAGAAATGTTGCAAGCTGATTACTTTCACCACTTTGATTATTTAAAAGATTTAAAAGATGTTGATGTTGACAACGCTGAAGATGAAATTACAGATTTTAATCTAAATTTGGAACAAACGCCTCCTCATCCGATTAATCGTAATTCTATTGTTTTCGGCAAAAGGCTTTGGTCTGAGACTAATAAATCCGATTTTAACGTTCATATTTATGAATTACCTGAGACTGGTAAGCGCATTGGTTATATTCGCATAAGTACATACAGTCATCAAGTTGACATTAATGGTTATACTCAGTTAGCCTTAAGATTAGCCGATTCAATTAAACACCTCCAAGGGCACACAGACGCTCTTCTTGTTGACCAAGTGGATAATCCGGGTGGATTAGGACTTTACGCTTTGGCTATCGCTTCAATGCTTACAGATAGACCGCTTACCCTTCCAAAAGATCATTTCTCAATTACTCAAGCGGAAGTATGGCGTGCTCACATGTATCTTGAGGACCTTAAAGAAACTCTAGAAATGAATAAGAACCTCCCTCTTTCAAAAACAAGTAACAATTACATCGCTGGCTACCCCATAGACGCTAATTTTATTGAAGGCCAATTGAAATTTAACCAATTTATCATCGACCAATGGAATAGCGGTAAAGCCTTTTCTGATCCATTTACACTAATGGGCATCGAATCTTTAAAGCCACATCCAAGAGCAAGCTATTCAAAGCCTATATTAGTCCTTGTTAATGGTAATGATTTTTCATGCGGAGATTTCTTTCCTGCAATTTTACAAGATAATAAGCGTGCAGTCATTTTTGGAGAGCAGACAGCCGGTGCCGGCGGAGCTATTGAGATGCTCAGCTATCCCAACAGTTTTGGCTTAAGAGCCTTTAGCTTTACTGTGAGTCTTGCTGAAAGAATAGACGGTAAAACAATTGAAAACCTTGGTGTTACGCCCGACGTTCTTTATGAAGAAACCGAAGAAGACCTTATGCAAGGCTATCAAGGCTATATCAATGCTGTGAATGCGACGTTGTCATCGATGCTGAATTAATAGCAGATGCCTTACCTGATATTCCGATATTTTGCGCATCTTGGAAGCGAAGTTTTTACTTAAAGCAAATACCAGAATGTCAGGTCTGGCAGGGCGAATGAAGAGACTATTTTAAGGAGAATTGAAACTTTACTGTGTACTATAC
>JACDDG010000500.1 GCA_013817115.1 Parachlamydiaceae bacterium
TCAAGAAATTTAATACGCCGAGCCTGATTGAGCCATTTTGAAGCTTTATAAAGCGATTTGAGGCAATGAATGTTGGAGCCTTACCCCTGGGGTAAATCTCCAACATCCATTGAATTTCCTATCCTTATATTACACCTAAACTTATTATTTTGCAAGAAAGAAATGCGGAGAGGGTGTAAAGGGGGTGCAATTAAATGTGTCAGTTGACAACCATTCACCTCAAAGAGTATATATATCTTCAAACATTTTGGAGATATTTTATGACACATGAAGACGATTTGAAATTTTTAAAAAAATTAAGCTCAAATCCAGCACTTAGAAGAAGGTTTGAGGAAATCTTAAATATTGCTCATAACACTTCTGGTGAATTGATTACTGCTGACGAAGCAGAGGAAAAAACTATAGAAGAAATGCAAAAGTTAGGACAGGAAGTACTAAGCGAATGGGCTATTAGTCAACATGAAAATGTATTACAGGCAGCAAAAAAAGAGAATCCTAAGGCAATAAAACATAAAAAAAAAACCTCTATTGGCAATCAACATATGGGCGTATAGAAATAGAAGAAACCATACTGGAATTAGACAATAAAATTTATCGCCCATTTTCGTTATCATCAAAAGTAAAGTGTCGTTCATTTTCATCTTGCCTACAACGAGCAATTGTTGATTTTGGTGCAGATGTGTCATTCCAAGAAACTCAAAAAAAATTAAAAGAGCATTATAATCTTGAAATCCCTTCCAGTTCAATACAAGCCATTGTAGAAGGTCATGCGAAGGGAATTTTTGAATTTATTGAAAATGATAAGGAAAAATTAAAAGGAGGAAATGCAATACAGCTTGTTGCAGAAGTGGACGGATCGATGGTTCCGATAGTTGAAACAGCCTTGCCGAAGGAAGGAAAACAGGATAAAAGACGCTGTAGAAATCTTAAGTGGAAAGAAGCGCGTTTATGCTTTGTAAGGGAAGTTAATCAAGTAACTCCTATTTTCTATGCGACAATGGGTGATGTAGAAAGAGTTGGTCAGCTATTATATAGAGCAGCCTTAAGGGTTGGTTTGGGAGCGCGGACAAAGATACACGGAGTGGGTGATGGTGCTAAATGGATAGCAGATCAAATGAAGCGAGTGTTTTGTAAAAATGTAAAATATTTAATAGATTTTTACCATGTAAGTGAGTATCTGGCTGAAGCAGCAGAGTATGGATGGACAAGCGAGAAAGGGAAATGGAGGGAAGAGAATCAGAATTTACTCAAGCAAAGTAAACATGAAGAAGTTTTACAAAAAATTAGCCTGAGACTACCGATAGATTGGAAAGAGAAAAAGGAAGAGGATATTGAAAATACACCCGTAGAGAAATGCTATAGATACCTAGACAACAGGAGAGACCAGTTAGATTATAAGGATGCAATAGAGAAAGGCCTGCCAATAGGATCTGGAGAAATAGAAAGCAGTCACAGGTATGTAATCCAAAAAAGATTAAAGATAGCTGGAGCGTGGTGGAGATCTGACACTGCAGAGTGGATGCTTAATTTGAGAGTATTGCGAGCAAATAATGATTGGGATGCTTATTGGGAATATCTGAAAATCGCGGCTTAAGTTACCGACTGACACTTTTAATTGCACCCGTGTAAAGGTGTAAAGGTTTATACATTTAATTATCTTTTATATAAACAGGCCAGCTTTTATTTACAAAGTAATTTTCTAAAACAAGTAATTATGTTAAAAAAAAATGCATACAAAAAATTTCTACTTAATTAACATTTACACGGCCTAATAAACTTCAATAAAAAGGAGTTTATGGAAGCACTATGCCAAGATGACGACAAGGGAACAAATGAAATGAAAGAAAAAGCTACTTTTAACCTCTCGATGAGTACACTAGAATCGCTTGAAGATACTTGGATACATCTCAAAAGTATGCTAAAGGGTGAGCAGAGAATGTTCCTAAAAAGCGGACAGAAGTCAGCTGTAGTGCAAATCTAAACGATTTTGATCGCCGCGTCTATCTGCAATTAACGCTAGATCAGTTTTGTCAAGATGGAAGTAGCGTGCAAGCTGAGTTTCATTTGGCTCATCAAAAAATTGGCCATATT
>JACDDG010000501.1 GCA_013817115.1 Parachlamydiaceae bacterium
AAGCCCCGGGATTAAGCGATCAAAAATGACCCAATATTATAATATGGGGTCATTTTTGATCGCTTAATCGCGGGAGCTTTCTCTTTGCCAAAAACCAAAATTTGAACACTCTTCGGTATACAACCCCCTTTTTTGCTTACGAACAAAGGCTTATATTGTTCAGTTGGTTGTGCGGGAGTTCCTTGTAGACTGAGTAGATCAATACAATATCTTTAGTAATATTTAGTGAAAGTAGGCCCTGTGGAATCAATCATTCCGCAGATTATTTTTTCCCCATATTCTGATAGACTTGAAGGGGTCATAACTTTGGAAACGCTTACTTACAGATTAAAAACAACCTACATATCTCCGTCTCAGGAAAATAGTTGGCAGCTTTATCGTCCAGAGGGTGCATCTTTTGTTTGTGTTGAACCTTTGAGTGCACAGGACCCACATCATCCAAATCTTTCTGTTAGTTCGTTAAAAGTCATTTTATCGATTCTTTAATTTTTTGTTTTGTTATATACTGCGTTTATACTCAAGGATTATAAGCGTGATTGCTTATTTTACCTTTTAATTTAAGCTAAGAAGTGGATTCTAGTTGGCTGAGGGCTGCTTTTCCCCGCCCCCAGTCATAATCACTTTTTTAGTAAATTGATGCTTTTGAACCCTCTTTTTTTGTGCAGGTTCGTCCTTATGCTTTTTAAAACTCGCTATAACATTCTGCCAGCCGTTTTCATGCTTTATTTTCTTCCTCTACTTGCCCTCGGCATTTACGGAACGCGAAAAGCTTTTGGTAATAGCTGGGAAATTATGTCTATAGGCCTTTTCTTGGTTTCATTGGGCTCTTTATGCTTATTTTTGCTCCTGCGGTATTGGGAAAATGAAATCGTCATGAAGTATATGGTGGTAGATGAAACTCCAGAAATGGAAGAGGAAATAACTTCAGAATCTGATGAGATTATAGGCTTACAGCAAGGAACAGAGGCTCGTTCGCAAGAAATTGAAATAGAGATTGTCGATCTTAATCATCAAAATGAAGAATTGCAATCTGAATTAGTAGAAAAAAAACAAATCATCCAAGATCTTAACCTGCAAAAAGAACAACTCCAGGCCTCTATTGCAAAGGTGCGTAGTGAGTTTAATCAAGTTAAGGAATCTTCAGAAGAAAAATTCGAACAAAATCAGATTTTCTTGCGTGAACATCAGCAGACAATTACCGAACAGCGCCAAGTAATCGAGATGAAACAGCAGCAAATTCAACAACTTGATGATAAAGTGCGTGATTTAACATATGAGATTAAGACGTTGTTGCACTTAGCTGAGAAAACTCAGGTGAATGATCAACGGAACTATTCTCCATCTGAAACTTCCATTAAGAATTCGCAATTTGAAAAGATGACTGAGACTTCAGCTTCATCATTACAAATTCCCATAGGTCCTAAGGGGAGTAAAGAAAGTCAGGCAAGTCTGCAATTGAAACATTGTATTGATATTGCCCAAAAAATGACTGGAGCCAATCATTACAGTAGTCGATCTGGAAAAAGGGCAGAGCTCTCAATGGAGCACTATGCATTGGATCTCCGTTGTTTGATTGATAGTTTACGAAATGAAAACAGCTGCGCGGTATTAATTTATTCCCAGAAAGAAAATAAGTTTATTTTTGGAAATAATCAAGTCAAACCTTTACTTGGTTGGAATGCTGAGAAATTTATTCAGAATTTCCCCTCGATTATTGAAGATAGTGTTGATGTATGGAATGCGACATTAGCACAGTTAGCTTATAAAAACGAATGCCAAGCTGAATTGTCGATGAAGTCCAAAAATGGAACTCTTATTCCAGTTAAATGCTATCTAGGAGTCATTGCTACCGGAATATTTCGAAGCAATATTTTAGGTTTATTATACCACGCTGAAGTGTAAGGAAAGTCAGCGAAAGAAAATAACGACTTAACGAACTTGACTACTAAGATGCAGGGGCAGCTACAAAAGATTTTCTGGCAAAGTTTTTTGCAGCAGTGCGCTCGTGAGCGTACACATTTAGCAAGGTGAAAGTCCTTGTCAAAGGTAGCCAAGCCTTTGTAACTGAAAATAACTGCGTCACCGTGAGG
>JACDDG010000094.1 GCA_013817115.1 Parachlamydiaceae bacterium
ATATGTCAATGGAAACCGGCCTGTAAGTTCACTTACAGGCTTTTATAACAGGAATATGGATATAAATAAAATTATTTTTTCGGAAAATTTCAATGAACCCCACCGGGGTTCACCGAAAGTTTACATGTGTTTTTCTATTTAAATAACCATCTTGGATCTCCCACAACAAAATTCTACCTTTCTTTTTTTCATCAAGATTTGCTCAGCGCGTTGAAAGTTTTTACCCAGTGTTTTGAGTAATTTTACTCAATGCATTGAGTAAAATCAAGGGCGGTGTGGTTTTTTTAAGCCAATTTTAGAATTCTCCCTTCTCTGATAGCCAATTATTCGGCGTTTGATCTTTTCCATATGATTAGCAATTTGCAAACCCATACTTCAACGTCAGTGATGGTTGGGTAAAACTTTGATACAGGTCTTGTTTCTGAATGGTGCGAAGCACCAGGTAGAAGGGAGCAGACTTGTAGCAAAGGTTTTGTCCAAACTACAGTGTATGACGATCCTAATCCACAATGTAGGGCTGCAACTGACCATCTTTTAACGTAAACAATTTACCTTTCTCATCTCGCAAAACAGGATATTCTTTACAGGAAGCATCTCTTATTTTTAAACGTTCATCTTGTACGAAATACGTATTTTCTGGCGGTAGTTTTTCAAGAAGTTTGCTCACAACGTGCACATCGTCGTAAGCACGTAAAAGGGTCTGGATATTTACCCAAGAATGTTGCTTAAATTTAAGGCGAAGTTGGATAACATCTCGGAGCCCCGGTTCATCAGGAATCACAATTTGGTCGTAACAAGGTTCTAAAAAACTATCACCGAAAGCTGCATGGATCAGCGCTAACATAGGACCTTTCATTTCTATATTATGATTTGAGACGTAGTAAGCGACACCCCCCTCTTTAACTTTATCTCCTATAAAAATATTATTTTTATATTCAGCATCTTGCTGAAGGTCAAAAGCCTTTACGTTTAATTCTAGAAGCTTCTTAAGATAATCTTCATTGTAGAAATATGCATCTTTCCTGTAACACCTTAATTCACCTGAGCCTTCACTTCTTAATGATTCCGATAATCGACAGTTTCCTGCTATTTCGCCATTCTTAGTTATTAACCATTTCAAGGTGTTTTTTGAGGGAACTCTGCCTTCATAATAGCCCAAAGGTTTATACGAGCTGGTCATCACTTGAAAGAATCGTAAGGGTGGAGGGACATTTTGTCTGATGGTATCGTGACCATCCATCGTATAATTATCTGGTATTGGAATAAAATCCAGCGTTTCCGGAATAAATTTTTGAGAACGAAAATCTTTAATTATTTGCTTTGCGTTAGATTCAACTTGTTGCTGCTTGGACGTCTTTCTGGCTAATATTAACTGTGCGCTAGAAATCCTTCCAAATAAATTTTGAAAAAATTTAATGACACGTCCAAAAATATTGCTAACATCATGCTTCATATTTTTGGAGTTAAGATTATGCAAAAGCCCATTAAATTCGGTGTGTTTTAATAAGACTTCAGCCGACTCACCGTTTCCTAGCTTTTGAAAAATTTCCAGCAAGAGTTTCCTTTGAGGTTGAGTTAATTCTTTTATATTATTCATTCTATTTGCTGTTACGTCATAAAGAAAGTATTTATCAAACCGTAATAAAATATTTTTTACAAGCGGAGTAAAGTGCATTTTTTATTCTTGTGTTTAATTTTAATATGACTCAAACAAAGAACACAGAGAAAGCGGGAGGCTTTCATAAACAGATTCAGAAGCACCTAAAATCAAATCAAACTCAGTAAACCAATTGTAGCGCCGCAAATAATTACTGAATTTAATTAGCTAAAATATTTCTCTCTCTCCCCCTCTACCATATTATCTATGATCTAAATAAAAAACAGCACATAGCAGCTTTCTTTCGTGCTATAGTTCATTGCTTTTTTAACTGGTTTGTTGCTATTCTACGTGTGCTCATAAACACATTTTAGATTCACACCAACGAATAGCAATGAAAATATTACATACTGCAGATTGGCATATAGGACAGCACCTATATTCACGGAAACGCTATCAAGAATTTAAAGAATTCTTTTCATGGCTCGTAAAAAAGATCGCTGACGAGTCCTTCGATATATTACTTGTTGCAGGAGATGTCTTCGACACCACAACCCCTAGCAATCAAGCACAAGAGCTTTACAATAATTTTTTAGCTGAAGTTTCTAAAACAGCTTGCCGTCATATTGTTGTTACAGGGGGCAACCACGATTCTCCTTCTCTTTTGAATGCTCAGCGCAACGTATTCAAACTTTTGCAAATCCATGTAGTCGGCAGCGCAGAAGAAAATCCCAAAGATGAGGTCTTACTCCTTCGTGATCTGAAAGGGCACTCTGAATTGATTGTCTGCGCCGTTCCCTATCTCCGCGATCGAGACATCCGCAAATCTGAGCCAGGGGAAACTTTGGAAGAAAAAGGTCAGAAATTGATTGAGGGTGTTCGTCTTCATTATGCAGAAGTATGTGCAGAGGCTGAAAGGTTGCGGGAATCTATCGGGCAATGGGTGCCGATTGTAGCCATGGGCCATTTATTCGCTGCCGGAGGTGAAACATCGACTGGTGATGGAGTCAGAGATTTGTTCGTAGGCTCTTTGGGGCATATTCATGCCGAAATATTCCCATCATGCATTGACTATCTGGCTCTTGGTCATTTGCATTCGCCGCAAAAGGTGGGTGGCAAAGACACGATGCGCTATTCTGGATCTCCTTTGCCAATTAGTTTTGCTGAAGCTGATCACGAAAAAGAAGTGGTGTGCATCGAGTTCGCCGACCAAAACATCAAGGTAGAAGGACATAAAATTCCAACTTTTCAAGAGCTGAAGCGTATTCGCGGAGATTGGGACCATATCTTTGATGAGATCGCTAAAGAGAAAGAACGTGGCAGTAAAGCTTTTTTGGAGATTGCCTATACCGGTGGCGAATTTATCGATCCCAAATTACATAGCCGGTTGGAGCGTTGTATGGAGGGCTCTAAAATGGAGGTTTTAAAAATCAATAATGAGCGTAAAAGAGAACGTATCATTGCCGAAGGCGAAAATTCTGCCTCTTTGGATGATCTCCATCCTATCGATGTGTTTAAAAGTGTACTGGAAGCAGAACAAATAGTAGATAGTGAGCAAGACGATTTAATTGCTAGATTTCTTGAAATGGTGACTCAGGTCGCAGAAGAAGATGTTAAAAGAGACTAAAAGAGACTAATAATCATGCGCATACTACATTTAAGACTAAAAAATCTCAATTCACTTGTCGGAGAATGGAATATCGATTTCACTCATCCTGATTTCGAAAGTAACGGAATTTTTGCCATTATCGGTCCCACAGGAGCAGGAAAATCCACTTTATTAGATGCAATCTGTTTGGCTTTATATGGAAAAACACCTCGACTCGACAAAATATCGAAAAGTTCTAATGAAGTGATGGCACGTCAAACAGGAGAGTGTTTTGCAGAAGTGACTTTCGAAACTGCTCGTGGAAAATACCGTTGTTTTTGGGCCCAGCAGCGTTCACATAAAAAGGCCGGCGGCGAATTACAAAGTGCTAAGCGTGAAATAGTCGATGCAAATACCAATGAAATTTTAGAAAGTCACCTGAGTCGCGTGGAAACAAAAATAGAAGAAATCACCGGCATGGATTTTCAACGCTTCACGCGTTCAATGCTCCTTGCACAAGGAGGATTCGATGCATTTCTAAAAGCTTCGCCAAGTGAACGAGCGCCTATTTTAGAACAAATCACCGGCACAGAAATTTATAGTAAAATTTCGATAGGCGTTTTTGAACGTACGAAAAGCGAAGCCAAAAAGTTGGAAAATCTGGAACGCGATTTTAATAGCATTGAGCTTCTTTCCTCCGAGGATGAAAAAAGTAAGATGCTGGAATATGAAGAAAAGTGCCAAGTTAGCATAAGCCTTTCTGCAAAATATCAGTCTTTGGGTGAATGTAAAAAATGGCGCATCGAAGTAGATCGAATCGCACAGGAATTAAAAGCGATCGATCTTAAGTGGAACGCATTCATTGCAGAAGAAAAACTATCTCAACCAGATATGGAAAAATTAGAGCACGCTCTTAAAGCATTAAATTTTGAAGGTGATTACAGAGATCTTTGTCATCTTAAGAAGCAGCAAGACGATGACTTGAAAAACCATGCTGGTGCTCTTCTGGAAAAAAATGCGCTAGAAAACGCCCTAAATGAAAAGATGATCGCTTGTGAAACAGCTGTCAAAAAGTATGATGAGTCACTAAATGCGCAGCATCAAGAGTTTGAGGTCATCAAACGGGTTCGTGAGCTTGATAATGATCAGAATATTGAACGAAAAAGGACAGATGGGCTTTTGAAGCGTCTTTCTGAAGAAGAAACAACTGCTTTGAGTCATAAAAAATCGATAGAGGATTCCTTAAAGCGAACTGAAAAACTAAGAAGTCATCAAAAAATAATACAAACTTATTTTGAAGAGTATATCTGCGATGAATCCCTAGTAGAGAAATATTCTTCCATCAAAGAAAATCTCGATAGGTTCAGTGAAAAGAAAAAATTAATCGAAGTTAAGCATTCTGAATACGTTTTTGCTTTAGAGGCCCTCCAAAGTAATGAAAATCAGATAAAAAACAACTTGTGTTCATACGCTAATGCGAAAGCTAGTATTGAAAAGAAAAGAGAATTGTTAAAAGCACTTTCCGATGATTATGAAGTTATTTGCGAAAAAAAGGATTCATTAGAATGGGATGAGGAACGAAAAGTTATTGAGTTGCAAGTAACCCTTTTTGATCTGATAAAGACAGCATTTGAAGATTTTAATAAGTGCGAGCTTTCTCAGAAAAATATTCGAGAATCGATTCAGCATTTTCAAGAAAAACTGAAAGTTTTTCAAAGAAAAGAAGTGGATGTTCAACAGCAAGTTGAAGGCTTAAATAAAAAAAGTGATGAATTGTTTCGTCAACAAGCTATACAGAGGTCCATTCATTCATTGGAAGTTGAGAGAACTCGATTGTGCGAAAATCAACCATGCCCTCTATGTGGTTCTTTAGAGCACCCGTTTATTCATGAGAACATGGCAGAGATTCTTAGTTCAAATGAAATACAGTTAAATCAAGTTAATCTCGAAAAGAAGGATGTGCAAATAGCTTTTCAAGATCTGGCAAAAAAGAGTTCTGAATGTGAAACAGAACTACGCAGCTTGTTTAAAAAGCAACAAGAAGAGGCCACTCTAGCCGTTCAGCTTAATGAAAAGAAAGAAGCCCTTTTTTTAAGATTGAATGTAATCGCTGAAAACTTTCAGACAATAATTGATGTTGATCAGCACCGTAATGCTGCCATAGAAGATTTCAAAATATTTGAAGCAAAATATAAAATCTATCTTGAGAAAGGAAAAAACAAGAATGCTGCACAAAAATCATACGATAAAGAGCTCTTAAATTATTCCAAACTAGAGCAGCAGCATAGAGAACTTGCCGAGGTTTTATCTAAATCCCAAAGCCATTTTCAGTATCTAAAGCAAGACCTTGATCTCCGCAAGAATGAATACTCTGAGCTTGAAAACTATCTTTTGGAGACCTTGCGGGAGTTTGGATTTTTTACACTTGGAGCTGTCGATCCCAAACAAATTAAAGACGATTTGTTTCAGCGACTTACCAAATGGAAAAAACAAGAGCATGCTAAGCGTGCCGTGGACGAAGATATCCAGAAAGAAAATGTCATGCAAGCCGAACTAAGCGGAGTGCAACAACATTTAGAAATAGCCCTCAATGTTCTTAAAGATGAAATTAAGTTAAGTGAAGAGCGTTCTGCAGCTTTATTAAGCAAAAGACTTTGTATTTACGGAAGCAAAAATCCCGATAGAGAAGAAGAGCTTTTTAAGGACCGTGTAGAAAGTTCTCGAGCAATTTTGGAAGAACATAAAAACGAATATATTCGCTTACAGCATCGAGTTGAAAGCCTTAATACTAAAATCGAAGAGTTGTTAAAAGCCATTCAAGAGCGAAATCAAATATTGCAGAACAAAGAGCAAAAGTTTGTATCTGAAATCAGCACTATTGGATTTTTAGACTTGGAGTCATTTAAAAAAGCCTCACTCATGCCGGAAGAGAGGGTATGTTTGGAAAAACGAAAGAACTTACTGGAAAAACAAAAAGAGGAATTGTTAGCGGAAAAAAAAGTGGCTGAAAAGAGGTCATCTGAATTGAATCAGATTCCTAAAACAGAAAAAGGCTTATCTGTCTTAGAAGAAGAAATTTTGCAGGTAACTCAGGAGCTTGATAATACTAAAAATAGAGCTTTGATTTTGAACCTACAACTTGCTGAAAATGAAAAGAAAAAAGAACGTGCTAAAGTTGTTCACGATAAGATTGTATTACAAGGCAAAGAAACAGAAATCTGGAAAGGCCTTTGCGCCCTGATTGGTGCTGCAGACGGAAAGAAGTTTCGTGATTTTGCGCAGAAAATGACATTAGAAATGATGATAGCTCAAGCTAATCGTCAACTTGTAAAAATGAGTGATAGATACTTGTTAAGGCAGTCGCAAAATTTTCCTCTAGAGTTAGACGTTGTCGATAATTATCAGGCTGGAGAAGAGCGTTCCGTTAAGAATTTGTCAGGTGGTGAAGGCTTTATAGTGAGCTTGTCCTTAGCCTTGGGACTTTCACAGATGAGTAGCAGCAAGGTGCGAGTAGACAGCCTGTTTTTGGATGAAGGATTTGGTACTTTGGATGAACGTGCTTTGGAAATGGCTTTAGATACATTGTCAGAGCTACATCAAGAGGGCAAAGTAATTGGACTTATTTCGCACGTGAATGTTTTAAAAGAGCGGATTTCTACTCAGATTAAAGTACAGCCTATTTCAGGAGGCCGTAGTCGCATTGAAGGGCCTGGATGCAGTCATGTGTGAAGATTTTTAATCTCCAAAAAGACGTTTCAAGGCATCTTTTGGGTCTTTTTGCGGACCTGGAGCTTTGCCTAAAATAACAAATTCTTCACAGAAATTTAACCCTTCACGATATGAAATATGCTCTGTACCGGGAATTTTACAATTGTTTGGAAGACCGACTTGATAGTTAACGCAGTTTTTACAGCAATGTAAGTAGCTATCACAATGAGGACACATTTCGCGAAACGAAATGCGACAGGGTAAATCTGCAATATGCTTTCCGCACTTCCAACAGGCTATATCCATTTTTAATCACTCTATTTCAAGTACTTTTTGCAATAATGGAGAGCTCTATTCACAAGTTGTAGGAGTTTAGGAGTACGTTCCAAGACTTCAAAATGAAGTAGCTGAATTCTTTCAGTGATGTATTCATGGGCAATATCATTTCTCAGATCTTTTAATATTCGCATTTCTTGGGCTGAATCAATAAAATTTTGTTTATCCGCTCTGTTCATGACATCTATAATCGAACCTCCTTCAGCAAATTCAACATAATCAATTGATCTATAAACTTTGTGAATTAACATGTCAGCAACTTTTGCAAATCTAGTAGTAAGAGCTTCAAACTCAATGAGAGTGTTCTCGCTTTCCCCTATACCAGATTTTGCAGTTTTACTACGTTGGAGCGAAATATTTAGATGTTTTGCAGCTTCTTGTAGTTGGTCTAAAATTTCTTTAAGATTATTTGTGTAATCTTTGCCAATCATAGAAGTTCTCCCTTTTGAATGGCAATATGCACAAATGGTTTAATTAAGTCTTTAGCTATGACAAGATCTAATTTTTGTTCGCCCAAGCAGTCATACAGTTCAATTTTTAAAGCGCGTCTTTCTAGATCCGTAATAATTTCTGAAAGGATCAGCAGGTCAATATCTCCTCCACGGCTTTGATCATCAACTCTAGAGCCAAATAAATAAACTTTTGCGTTAGGATCGTGATGGAAGATCACATCTTTAATAGCTTGGCGTTGCCGGTCAGTAATGCGCATACGGTTGACTCATCTTCTGTTTGATGTAACTTTTCTGGACAGTAGCATAATATCCGCTAAAGTTCAAGGTTACGTGTTAACTTAACTCCAGTTAACCCTGCAATTTTTGAGTTTTGAAAACAAAAAATATATGCCTTATTTTTGAAATTGAAGTACACTGAGTATACCGAAGTGCGTCCAAATGTTGGATTTTTGGCTTTGAGAAAGCC
>JACDDG010000095.1 GCA_013817115.1 Parachlamydiaceae bacterium
GGGCTATTAACAGTTCCCCCTACCGGGGGATAGAACATCGTTAATTACGGCTAAATTAGAATCTAGAAAAGCCATTCATGCTCCTATCCCCCGGCAGGGGGAACTGTTAATAGCCCCGGGTGCAGCGATAGCGGAACCCGGGGTTTGGATCATGACAAAACGTGCGCCCCGGTAGGGGCGCCAGAAAGCCGCCTAAGTGCGTAGCCACAATTGTTAGCCCTCCAATCGTTGCTTGATGCGAGTTAGGCTGTGCCGTTGCTATAAGCTAACAGAGAACACAGAGAGAACAAAAAGGCATCCTTAAGCACATTTCAGAAACAAATTGATCATCAAAGCCTTTTCTTCTCTCTGTGTGATCTCTGTGGTTGTAAAATAAACAATATAACGTCAAGCTCTTTAGCTAGTAAAACTCGGCAAGCCCCTATTATTCCCTTCTTGCAAACTTACGCTTTTAATTGCGCCCGACATAAGTAAGTAACTTTGTAAGTTCTTGCATTATAAATATTTTTTTGGTTTTATGAGCCATGATAGAAAAAGGAGTACATATGAAAAAACTAGTAAACCAGTCTCTAGTGCATACAAAATGCCAAAACGGAAAGGGCTGCGCATTATCTGAATGATTCCAGAAAAAATCTTAAATTTTCTGGGCAGGGCTCTCATGACGAATGATCTAGAAGAAAAAATTTCTAAAGCTAAAAGCTTAAAAAATTCAAGGTTGAGAAGGCTGTACATTTAGAAAGTCACAAACTTCCCAAATGAAAAACCCTGGAAAAAATAACTGTTTTCTTAACTAGCGAACAAAGAGATGCAATGGATGATTCATCCTGCGCGCGCAAAAAACCTCAGTTTGTGCCCGCGCGCAGTATGGCTAGAGCATTAATGCGATTTCGTTCTTAATGCGGCGACTTGTCTAAAAATGAAAGAGAGCGTATTACTGCAAACACTATATTTCGCGCTCTTCTAGACAACTTTATCTCTAAGCAAATTGAAGATGAGTTACGAAAATGGATTAACAGATTATTTAAATAAACTATTTATGAAAAAAGGCCAGTTAAATGAGTCGATTTAAATCTACGTGGATTTTAGGATTAATATCCTGTTGCGTTTCTGGATGTTCAAAAATACCGGGGCCTGATGATTATCGTGTTTCTTCAACTATAGAACGTCGGATTGATAAGCAGGTTGAATGGAGTCAAGGATGTTATCAAGATGAACTGGTATGTGATTTCATTGAAACGGTTCTTCAGCAAGAATTAACTGCTGACTCAGCTGTTCAAATAGCTCTTCTTAACAATCCTAAGGTTCAAAAAATTTTTGAGGAGATAGGTATTGCACAGGCTGATTTAGTCGAAGCAGGACTTTTCTCCAATCCAGCTTTTGATCTTATTTTTCGATTCCCTGAAAAAGCAAATTTAAAAATAAATATTGAATATACGATTACATCCAGCTTTATAGACCTTTTTCTTATTCCTCTCCGTGTAAAAGTTGCTAAGGCAGGGCTTGAGAAGGCTATATTAAGTGTCACTAGTGACATTCTTGATTTGGCTTTTAAAGTCGAGAAGACCTTTTACGAGCTTCAGGCTGCACAGAAAGATCTTAAATATTTTCAATCTATTGTCGAGTTAACTAGTATTCATAGCGAAATTGCTCAAAGACAGCTTAAATTAGGAAACGTCAACAAACTTGAGTTCCAGCCGATCCAGTTTAGATATCTTGAAGCTGTGTTGGAAATTGCAAAGATTCAAAATGACATCATTCGCCTGAAAGAGAAATTAAATAGATTGCTTGGATTTTGTGGAGATATTCAATGGAGAGTTTCCGATAACTTACCAGAAATTGATTATCAAGGATTACCCCTAGAATGTTTAGAGTCTGTTGCTTTTAGCGAAAGGCTTGATTTACAGGCAGCCCGCTTCGATGTTCTTCGCTTAAGTCGCAAGCTAGGAATTAAACAATGGTGGGTTTACACGCAAGGACGTATCGGCATAGGTGGAGAAAGAGATTCGGATGGAACTAATCTTATTGGACCTGCTTTCTCAGGTGAAATCCCCATCTTCAACTACGGACAAGCCGATCGTCTTCGTATTCATGCAGAACTAAGACAAGCTCAAGACCACTTAGCTGTCTTGGAAATTAAAATTTTATCAGAGGTTAGGGAGGCTCATAAGCTTCTCATGAATGATCTAAGGATCATTAATGATTATAGAGCTCGTATTATTCCTTTGCAAAGAAAAATCTTAGAATCGTCTGAAGAGCTATATAATGTAATGGGACTAGGGATTGATAAGCTTATTGAAAACAAGCGTCAAGAATTTAAAGCCTATAGTAATTATATCATGTCTCTAAAGAACTACTGGGTGGCAAGAGTCCAACTTGATAAAGCTTTAGGGGGGAAACTTTACTTGGTTCTTTCTCAATTAAATGATGATATTTGTAACTATGAATGTAACTGCGATGAAGGAGTCCCACAATGAAAATTTACCCTATATTAACTCTTTTAGGAGTTCTTGGTTCCTTCTCGCTTTATGGGCAGATGGACCATAGCATGCATTCACCCAACTCCAAAATGGATCAATCCAATAAACCCGTTATAGAACCGATGCAGGGGATGAATCATTCAACGATGCCCATGAATGACAAGATGCAGATGGAACCTGACAAAAATGAGAATCAAAAGAAAAACGATAAAAATAAAACGCAGACACCTCCAAAAGGAGTTCTCAGATATCCATCTGTTATCACTCCAAATGTGGGTTCTCTTCCCTGGACAATGGATGGAGACGTAAAGGTCTTTCACCTTATCGCTGAACCAATCCAGAGAGAATTTTCTCCTGGATTCTGGGTCAATTGTTGGGGTTATAACGGATCAAGTCCTGGTCCAACGATTGAAGCTGTTGAAGGGGATCGGGTGAGAATTCTTGTAACCAATAAACTAAATGAACTCACGACCGTTCACTGGCATGGAATTATTTTACCAAATGGAATGGATGGTGTGGTCGGTTTAAATCAAAAGGGTATTCCACCAGGTGATACATTCAAATATGAATTTACTCTCGTGCAAAATGGGACATTTATGTACCACCCTCACGCTGATGAGATGTTTCAAATTGCACTTGGTATGGAAGGTTTTTTTATCATTCATCCTAAAGATGGTGATAACCCGCCTGTTGATCGTGATTTCGCCATATTTTTACATGAATGGCGTATTCCAATGGGAGCTAAAACCCCAATGCCTTTTGAAATGCTCGATTTTAACCTTTTTACTTTCAATAGCGTTCTATATCCCACAGTTGAGTCATTGGTAGTTAAAAAAGGTGATCGGGTAAGGATCCGTTTTGGAAATGTAATGATGAATTCACATCCTATCCATCTACACGGCCATGAATTTTTAGTGACAAGAAGAGGAGGTAAAAGACTTCCTCTGGCAGCTCAATACAGCGAGGTTACAGTGGTTGTCTCTCCTGGAGAAACAAGAGACATCGAACTCATTGCGGATAATCCTGGAGATTGGGCCCTGCATTGCCATAAATCGCATCACGTAATGAATCAAATGCAACATGATATGCCAAATTTGACGGGAATAAATAAACAAGGTATTGAAGAACGTATCAGAGAATTTTTCCCAGATTTTATGGGCCTTATGAATATCAACGGAATGGGTGATATGTTTGAAATGTATGGAACAAAGCAAATGATGGATATGGGATTCAAAATGAAATATCCACCCAATTTGTCACCTATTGGAAGTCCTGGGTCGTTTGGAGTAATAGAAATGGGAAGTATGTTTACGATTTTTAAAGTGAGGGATAATTTAACCAGTTATGCTGATCCTGGTTGGTACCAGCACCCTCCAGGAACTGTTGCAGAGTCTGTTAATGCTACAGAAAATAAGGGTAGCCACATGCATGGAATGAAAATGCAAAACAATATGAATATGGATAATCAATGCTTTGATAAGACACAAATGAACCATTATCCTTCTAAAATGAAAGGAATGCAACATGATATGAATTATAGAAGCCCTAGTATGCCTAACATGCCTAATATGAATAACATGAAAAATACTTCTCATTCGGAAACGAGCATAGTAAGTTGGTTTAGTAAAGAGGAAAACAAACAAGAACCCCAACATCAAAAAGGAAACTGGATGCAGAGCAAGCCTGAAGATAGCATGGGGAGTATGCATGGCGGTCATGATATGAAAAAGAGAAATATGCAGGGAATGTTTCATGACATGAACGTGCCTAACCAAAATGAAAGTAATCAAATGCAATCACACATGGGACACTAAGATGAAATTATTCTTTTTTTTATGCTTTATCTCTCTTAGCTTAGTTCTTTTCGCACATGAAGCACATCAAAAGCAAAAACAAATGCAAGAAAAAGAAAATATTCAAGAAAAAGAGAATGTTCAAGAAAAGGTCAAACAATCCAATGAAGGAGGAAGACCTCTAACATGGGTACAATGGCTGGGAAGCTTTCACTTGATTTTTTTACATTTTCCCCTTGCATTGATCAATATGGTAGCTATTACTGAACTTTTATTTGGCATATACAAAAAGCCGATGTTTGAAATTTCGTCTCGTTTCATGTTGATAGCGGCATCAATCATAGCACCACCTACAGCTATACTGGGATTTATTTATAGCTACTCATCTTCCTATTCCGGTCTAATGGAAACATTCCTTTGGTGGCACATGTGGTTTGGAATATCAACAGCTATTTTCACTATCGCAGTGTTATTTATCAGAGAACGTTTTGGAATCAGTAGGCTTTATTACAGTTGTCTGATTCTTTTATTTTTGATGATCAATATTACAGGATTTTTCGGAGGAGGGATGACATTTGGACCGCACCATATGCATCTACCTCTTTAATCAAAAGGTCATAGTTCTCACTAAACTCGTAAAGAACAATAGTGTTTTTTATGAGAGGCCCTAAATATATCAAAAGGAGTGTATATGAAAAAATTAATTTTAACAGCCCTGTCTTCATTGGGTCTATTAACAGTTAGCTCACAAGCCTACTCAATGCCCATGAATGACAATATGATGTCAGGAAATTCATCACACATGATGAACATGAAGATGACAGAAAATGATTTTTACTCTCATCTAAATAATCAAGACAAAGCTATGTATGATAAGCTCGATGCTCAGCAAAGAGCTTTTGTTTTAAGAATGGTTAATACAGAAATGCATTTGATGCAACAAAAGATGATGAATGGTCATGAGATGATGAATGGTCAAGGTCAAATGCAACAAGATCGCGGTATGAACATGAACCGTGGTAAGATGCAACAGGATCAAGGCATGTATAATTAACGCTAAAAGATCAATGGAAAGTCTAGATTTTCTAGGCTTTATTTAAGTTTAATCATTACGAGAGAGTTTGGCGTATGGCTAACTATAGTCCTTTTCATATGACTTCGTATCAAAATTGCGCATCTTTTACGACATCTTACTGTCGCAGAAAACGCGCCTACAAACATGTATGTCACGTTTTCTGCGAACGCAATCTGCCGCAAAATCTGCTGCAATTTTGATACGAAGTCATATGAAAAGGCTATAGGTAAGAATAAGAGTGGCAAGTGAAAAATTTTTATCGTTTTACGTTCAATGTATATTGTCTTTCACTTTGTCAGGATGTTGCGTAAGCAATTCAAATGATTTTCAATATTGTGTATTATCAGCTGAACTATGAGGTGGTTGGCGGAGGCTGGACAGAATTTTAAGAAAAATAAGTAAAGATCGTTACCTATCTTAGCCCTGGCTGCTTATCTCAGCAGCCCTCAGACTGCCCTGAGTCTAAAGCATCTGCTTTTCTTGTGCAAGGCTAGAACCTTCTGTGTAGTAGAATGTGGATCTAGCAAGGCCTAATAGACTACATTGCTTCTCGATAGAAAAGTCAGGATCACCGGGTACAATTAATTTACGTTTTTCAGCAAGGTTTAGAGATGAAGTTTTTTTTCAGCCAATCTCTCTCCATTGTAACCTCACCGATGACTCGATGCAAATCGTCAATTTTCTTGGTAGAGTCTGGGTTTTTCTTTTGTTTGGAAAAAACAGTACTGATTTCGCTAAGAAGTGTTGCCTTCCACTGTGAAATTTGTGACGGGTGTAGATTATACTGTGACCCCAACTCATTTAAAGTTTTTAAGTCTTTTGCCGCTTCTAGGGCAACCTTAGCTTTAAATTCTGCAGAATGTCTTTTTCGCTGACTGGACATTGTTAACTCCTATTTGATCGTTTAGATTTAGGAATAACAATTTTTACTTAATTTTGCCTTATTTTCTGTCCAGTTTTCGCCAACCACTTCACTATCTAGATCTTTAGCACCGTGTAATTTATTTAATGAAAACGATGGAATTACTCTTTTTGAAGGAACAAAGCATCTCAATCGAAATGAATTGATAGGCGCGGTTCTTAATCGCAACCCGAGTATCGAATCTGCTAGACGGCGTGTCAAGCAGCCGTTTATCGTTATCCTCTATCGCACTTGATATTCCTATGATGTCTTATGCCTTTGCTCCTGGCAGCATAGGCAATAAACATTTAACGACCAACCCTTGCGTTTTGGCCAGAACTTAGTCGAAAATTCAATTTCCAGGCAAACGTGCTCTGCAAGGACTGGTAACCCTTGCGGATGCTCAAAAGATGCAAGGTGATTTTGAGTTAGTAAAGCTAGAATTAGCGCTAACATCTTCAACGTTTTTTGATGATTATTATCTCATTGAAAGAATCGCTGCCCCGATGATTGGCCATTGGCCACATCTTTTTTAATAGTGTTATTTGTTTATCCCCCAATATTTTTAATTTGGAAACAATTAGAGTTGAAAAAAGTAGACTTAAGCTATAGTGCTTTTCATATGACTTCATACGTAAAAACTGCGCGAACGCTCCCGCGTTTAAACGATCGAAAGTGAATCCATATTATAATATTGGGTCGCTTTCGATCGTTCAACCGCAGGGCTTTGTCGCAGTTTTTACGTACGAAGCCATATGAAAAGCACTATAATGAAAAAATTTTACAAAGGATTATCTATGAACGAACAAATGGGCATGATGATATGCATGGTCGTTACAATGTTATTTGTTATCGTAATCGGCATTGCGATAATCATCCAAACATTTTTACAGTCAAAAATGTTAAAGGAGATTCGCCGATTAAACGCAAGTGAGAATGATAAACGATTGAATAGCTAATGAACTGGAGTTTGGAACAAAATGCCTTCAGAGGTGAGCCCCCTTTTACCTGGCGCTTCGCTCCAGCCAGAGGATAAAGAAGTCCTGCCGTAATGTGCCGAGCCTTGAGCAGAATAATAGGGCAAATAATCTGATGTAAGAGGATCTTTCGGAGGGCCTCCTTTAACATTATTTGCCTTTTTTTTCTTTTTTCTTTCCTTAGCAATATTTTCAACAGTATTTTCACTTACTGCATTAGTTATTTCTTGAACTGCAACCGCGGTGTCAACGCTCATGCCGAGAACCAAAATGGTTTCAACAGTTAGCGCAGAGCCCACAGCTACGGAAAAAAAGTAAACTAAATACTGCTATTTATCCATGAATTCAAATTTTTTATTGTACGTAACATTTCCAATTGGGGTGTACAAAATAAAAAAATCATCATCATCTTCATAAAAATCATCATTTCCTTTTAAAATCATCTTAATCTTTCTTGAATATTTGATTTCAATTGTATCAAGATCTGTTTTTACAATAGAAATCATTTTTTGATCTTTAAAGAGTTCAAACCTGAAATGATTTGTTCTTCTGAGTTCTCACTTTGCAATATAATCTTACCACTGTTTACTACTATCCAATCACAAAGATATACCCAGAGATGAATTGAGCCGGTAAAGCATTCTGACCCGTTTTTTTTCTTGTAGGTAACTTTTTCTCCCATGTCAAAAGTAATAAAACTTCCGTTACCTTTTTTAACCTTCCAAATTGGAAACATTAACGCATAGCGTATTAGTAAACTTTCGATGAACCTCGTTGGGTTCATATAAATTATGAAAAATGAAAACAGTGCAATTTGAAAATCAAAGTTAAAATAGATCTGATTAGGAATTAAAGTAAAAGTGAGCTATCAAGATTATTCAGGTGGATCCGGAGCCGCTATTGAGCTTTCGAC
>JACDDG010000096.1 GCA_013817115.1 Parachlamydiaceae bacterium
AACGATTTGCCTTGTTGCCAGGATTTGTGGGTGCAACGATCTCGATCGTGGCTTAAGCTTGCGTGGAGGCTACGTTGCTACTCAACATTGGAATGATGAGCTACGGTCTGCCGCCACAATTTGCTGTTGAACGATTTTGATTTGCTGACATGATTTGTGAAGGTAAATCAGATTTATTGTTTTTTTCATTTCTAAATTCAATAAAATTTGGCTAAAATCTTTTCCGAAATCTATTTTGTTAGTGGCGGAATCCATTTTATATTTCCAGTTAATTTAATTGACACTATCAACTTAAATTGTTGATATTTATTATAGATGCAAAATCAATCATCAGAAGCATGTCAAAAAAAAATGGAGATATTTCATACTGAAATATCTCCATTTAGATGCCCAAGATAGGACTCGAACCTACACACCTTACGGCACCAGAACCTAAATCTGGCGTGTCTACCAATTTCACCACTTGGGCAAGTAGGGAATAACTTTATTATAGGTAGACGGCTATTTTCTGCCAAGAGCCAAATTAACATTTTGTAAAAAATTTAAAAAAGGTTAAAAAAAGAACATAGAGACAAAAACTCATTAAAAACACAAAAGACAAATCACTTAAAAACACCCTTTAAGTGCCTCTATGCCATCTAATGATCTACGATGTCCTTATTGTCCTTTACCTTTAATTTTGCTTTTTCAAAAGGAAAAAAATGATCCTAGTGACCGGAGGAGCTGGATTTATCGGCTCAGAGTTCGTGCTACAATGGATTCGTGAAGAAGGTACCCCTATCATAACACTCGATAAATTAACCTATGCCGGAAACCTCATTAATCTCGCTAGTTTGGCTGAAAATCCACTTCACACTTTTGTGCATGCTGACATTGCTGACCGGAAAACTGTAAGTTTGCTACTAGAAAAACATCAGCCTAACAGCATCATCCACTGCGCAGCCGAAAGCCATGTCGATCGCTCAATCACTTCTCCTCGAGCTTTCATTATGACGAATATAGTAGGAACTTCCATTCTACTAGAGGAAGTATTACACTATTGGCAATCACTTTCATCAGAAAAACAAAAAACATTCCGTTTTCTATATCTTTCCACAGATGAAGTTTATGGATCACTCGATCCTGAGGAAAAACCAGCTAAAGAAAATCATAGCTATGCTCCAAATAGCCCTTATGCTGCTTCAAAGGCTAGCGCTGATCATCTCGTTAGAGCATTTAATCGAACATACAATTTACCGACGATTACAAGTCACTCTTCTAATAATTTTGGACCACGCCAATTCCCCGAAAAACTTATTCCTCTTGCTCTTTTTAACGCCCTTAACGAGCAACCTATCCCCCTATATGGAGATGGACTAAACATTCGCGATTGGATTTTTGTCGAAGATCATTGCCGCGCTTTACGCTTCATATTAAAAAATGGCGTTCCCGGAGATAGCTATAATATTGGAGGAAACAACGAAAAAACTAACTTAGAACTAATTAACGAGATTTGCAGAATATTAGATCGCATTCAACCACGCAAATCAAACGCTTCACACTCAGAGCTGATCCAACCTGTTAAAGATCGATTAGGCCATGACCGTAGGTACGCTCTCGACACCTCAAAACTTCAAAATGATTTGGGATGGGTGCATGAGGACAACTTCCAAGCAAATTTGCATAATACAATCAAATGGTATATAGAAAATCCTGTCTGGATGGAGGCAATGACCTCAGGTGCTTACCAAGATTGGATTAAGTTATATTACACTAAGGAATAATCATATATGTTAAAAGGCATTCTTCTCGCTGGTGGATCTGGAACGCGATTATATCCTGCTACAGCTGCAATATCAAAGCAGTTGTTACCGATCTACGACAAACCGATGATCTACTACCCCCTGTCTGTTTTGATGCTTGCAGGAATTCGGCACATTCTAGTGATAACTGCTCCGGATGAATTACCTCGTTTTAAAAAGCTTCTAGGAAATGGCAACCAATGGGGAATTCATTTGACCTATGCTGTACAAGATAAACCTGAGGGAATTGCTCAAGCTTTCGTTATAGGAGAAGACTATATTGGCAAAAGCAATTGCGTATTGATCCTAGGGGACAATATTTTTTATGGGAATGATCTCAATGGGCAACTTAAAGAGGCGCTGAAGAAAAAAAATGGGGCGACTATTTTTGCTTATCAAGTTAATTCACCGCAACATTATGGTGTTGTAGAATTCGATTCAGAAGGCAAAGCTATCAGTATTGAAGAGAAGCCCTCAAATCCTAAATCTCGCTATGCAGTCACGGGCTTGTATGCCTATGATAATGACGTTATTAACATTGCTAAATCACTTAAACCTTCTAAACGCAATGAACTTGAAATTAGCGATATCAACAGCATTTACTTAGCTAGAGGAAATCTCGACGTTAAAAAGATGGGTAGAGGGATGGTTTGGTTAGATGCAGGCACTTTTGATTCGCTCCTTGACTCTTCCCTTTTCATACAAACACTTCAGAATCGACAAGGTGTTAAAATCGCTTGTCTCGAAGAGATTGCTTTCCGCAAAGGCTATATTACTGCGGAAGAAATAAAGGCCTTGGCTACGCACTATGCCAACTCAAGTTATGGCAGCTATCTCCTTGACATTTGACAACATCATATTAATGTGTATAGTCTGCATTAAATGGTTAAGAGGCACATTAATGGAAATCGTCAAGACAATCTTAAGAAAAATACAATCAAATATTTTTTTTTGGCCCCTTCTATTAACTATCCTTGCACCGATTTTTTTTGTCTTTATCGGTGTCTATTTTATTCTTAACACAGAATTTGGAAATCAAATTTTTTCTCATTTAGCCTACGCTTCACATAAACAATATGCATTTGTATTTTCCGAAATTCAAAATAAAATGATAGCGCTTGGTTTTATTTCAATCCTAGGAGCATCTCTCCTGACATATTTCATCTCAAAACAAATGCAAAAATTAAAAAACAAATCCGACAATCTATCTACTAAACTAGAAATCGCGAATAAGAGTATTGAGCAAGCCTTTCACACTAAATCTACTTTTCTTTCAAACATAACTCATGAATTAAGAACACCTCTCAATGCGGTAATTGGTTACAGTGAATTGCTCTCAGAAGAATTACAAGAAAAAGGATTAACAGAATACCTGCCAGATTTAACTCGAATCAATTCAGCCGGCAAGCATTTGCTCGCGTTACTCAACAACGCATTGGATCTTTCTAAAATTGAAGCGGGGAAAATAGAACTTTCATTAACGAACGTCAATATAAATCAATTTTTATCTGAAATCGAATCCGTTGCATTATCTCTTGCAGAGAAGGGACACAATAATTTCATTCTGCAGTACTCCCCATCTCTTGGATCTATCTACACTGATGTAGCAAAACTACGTCAAAGCCTCTTAAATATAATTTTAAATGCTTGTAAATTTACAGAATCTGGAACAGTGACCTTAAATGCTGATTATTTTGAAAAAGATGAAAAGCTTTGGGTAAAATTTGAAGTGATGGACAATGGCAGTGGAATTTCAGAAAAAAAACTAAATTACTTGGTTAAGAATCTTAAACAAACGAATCCCCAATATACTTTAAAAGGAACAGGTCTAGGACTTTTTATTTCTACCCAATTTTGTAGAATGTTGGGTGGGGATATTTCGATCTCGAGTAAAGAGGGTGTCGGAAGTACATTTATTATTACCATACCGGCAATTTGTGAAAGTTGCACAAAGCACGACAGCAGTGACAAATTACGCGAAATAAAAATATCTGAGAAAAGTGGATTTGTTGAGAGCAGAGGAACTGTATTAATCATAGACGCCAATCCTTCATTTCACGAATTTATAGAAACAAATTTAGGAAAAAACTTTCGGTTAATCCATACATATAATGGCAAAGACGGCCTTGAAATGGCCACATTCTATCATCCGGATGTAGTCACTTTAGACGTGAATTTACCAGAAATGGATGGAAGAAAAATAATTAACTTGATGAAATTGGATGAAACGCTACATCAAATTCCAATCATCATTACCACAGCATTGCCAGAAAAAGATTTTGACAAATCTGCAGGAGTTTCCGACTTTTTAGCAAAACCTATTCAACCCAAAAAGCTCTTAGAAGCATTAAAAAAATATACAACAGATGATTCACCTTTAGTCCTTGTTGTGGATGACGAACCAGAAGCACGTAACTATTTGACTCGTTTATTATATAATGCAGGCTGCAAAGTTGTTGAAGCTAAAAATGGACTAGAAGCTCTTGAGTGCCTTCAAGAGTCGGAGCCTTCTCTTATATTGTTGGACCTCCTGATGCCGAAAATGGACGGTTTTGAATTTGTGGCAAGGTTGCAAGGTAGTGAAAACTGGTCCAAAATTCCGATAATCGTTGTTTCAGTTAAAGACTTAACAAATGAAGAACTTCAAATATTGAATGCTGGGGGAGTAGAGCAAATTTATAAAAAAGGTGCCTTCGGACAAAAAGAATTTTCTTCAGTCATCAAGTATCAAATTGAATCAGCAATTGATAGAAGTCAGCTCAACAAAAATTTTAAAAAATCCTTAGTGGGCTTAGAGGAACAATTTTCATCTGAGGAAAAAGACAAACTAGAGAAAAAGTTAATACTTATTATCGATGCCGCTAAGGGTGTCTATAATACTTTGGAACTCCAACTTAAAGAAGCCAATTTGGAAATAATACAAGCATATGACGGGGAAAGTGGCCTATTGTTGGCTCAAAAAAATTACCCTGATCTCATTCTTCTTGATGTTCTACTGCCGGGAATTGATGGTTGGCAAGTACTTGCTCAACTAAAAGCACATGTGCATCTTAAATCCATACCGGTAATCATGCTAACTCAAATGACGACAGAAAATTTTGGATATTCACGCGGAGTAGCTGATTATTTAGTTAAGCCTGTAAGTGGTCAGACACTGGTTGACCATATTAAAAAAAATATTGCTTTAAGAGAAGTAGAGTACGTGCTTGTCGTTGACGATGATGAAGCGATGCGATACCTATATGTAACCACATTACAGAAAGCCGGCTGGAAAGTTCAGCAAGCAGTTAGTGGCAGGGAAGCACTCGAAAAAATTCAACAAAAGATTCCGGTTTTAATCTTGCTTGATATCATTATGCCTGAAATGGACGGTTTCGCAGTTATTGGACACTTGAAACACAACCCTGAATGGAATGATATTCCTGTCATTGTGCTGACAGCAGCTAATTTATCCGATGAAGAACTGGAGCGTCTCAATAAAACTTCATTAAAGGTTTTTCAAAAAAGTAACTACCGCCGAAGTGATTTGTTAAAGGCTGTAAGAGAAATTATTCAATAGAAATTATCTATACCGAAGAACGTTCAAATTTTGGTTTTTGGCAAAGAGAAAGCTCCCGCGATTAAGCGATCAAAAACAACCCCATATTATAATATTGGGTCATTTTTTATCCAAAATTTGAATGCTCTTCAGTATAAAAGTAAAGAAAAAGGATCTAGACTATGACGCAAGTACTCATTGTAGAAGATAACGAAATGAACAGGGACATGCTTGGTCGTCGCCTAATCCGCAAAGGCTACGAAATCATTTATGCTCTAAATGGGGAAGAAGCTATTGAAAAGGCGAAAAGTAAACCAGACATTATTTTGATGGATCTTTCTTTACCTATAATGACAGGATGGGATGCAATTAAACTTCTGCGAACGATGGAAAGTACTTCAAATATTCCCATCATAGCTATAACAGCCCATGCGCTGTCAGGAGAAATGGAAACGGCTTTTGAGGCTGGTTGTAATGATTATCTAACGAAGCCTATCGAATTTGATCTCTTACTTGAGAAAATGGAGGCGCTCTTAAAAAAATAATATTAATTGCCAAAGTTTAGAGGAAAAAGAGCGATATGACAATCTCGCGTCTATATCAAAGAGCGTTCGCACTTCGTTATTACACCAAGCACAATCGAAATGTTAGCCGCCTTTAAAACAAACATCTAGATCCTATAAAATCACACCTTATGTGGGCTGGGCTACATTTTGCTGCGTTTTTGGGATGTCTACATCTTAATTTATCTATCTTCTTCTATCGAGCTACGAATTTGATCTATAAGGTCGACTTTCAAATCATAAAGCGATTTTTCCATTCCGGAAACATATTGGTGAGGATTAATAAACCTTTTAATTCCTGCCGAAAAGGTATTTAACTCTTTTTTGGTATTTTCCTGGATAGACGAAAGCAAAGGTAATTCATACACGCGCTTTCCACCACGGAAAATAGGCTGAAGCAAATCACGACTTTCAAAATTTCCTTCAATGTACTTTTTACGTGTAGGGTCTAAAGGATCGACGATTTGACATCCTTTGCTGACATCAGTGTGGATATCATAGAGCACGTCAGCAATATTTTTGCCCTTATAAGAATATCTTTTAACTTGTAAAATTCCAGGATTCGAAATTTTAATCATCTGTTCTGAAAGTTTTAATTTGTACTTCCATTCCTCCCCAGGCCCACGTATAGCCGAAAGTTTGTAAACTCCATCAAGCGCAGGTTGATCTTTTGCTGTAATTAAATTAGTCCCTACTCCCCAGACTGAAATTTGAGCACCTTGTCGTTTAAGATCCGAGATGAGCAATTCATCGAGTTGATTGCTAGCAATAATTTTAGCGTCCGGAAAGCCCGCCTCATCAAGCATGTGCCGAGCTTCAATGCTTAAATATGCTAAATCCCCAGAATCAAGGCGTATACCTAATAACTTCTTTCCACTCTCTTTTAATAGTTTTCCAACAATAATAGCATTTTCGACACCCTTCAAGGTATTATAAGTGTCTACTAGAAATACACATTCGGTTGGCAGACACTCAGCAAAAGCCTTAAAAGACTCTAATTCATCATCAAACGCCATTACCCAACTATGCGCATGCGTTCCTTTTACAGGAATCCCGTATAACTTTCCTGCAAGCACATTGGAAGTTGAATCACATCCTCCAATATAAGCTGCACGGCTAGCTGTTAATGCCCCGTCGATTCCTTGAGCACGCCTTAAACCAAACTCTAAAACAGAGTCTCCTTGTGCAGCTTCGCACATTCTAGCAGCTTTAGTTGCAATCAGACTTGGAAAATTGACCAAATTTAAGAAAGGGCTTTCAAGAAGTTGACATTGTATCAGGGGTCCTTGAATACGTATAAGAGGTTGGTGAGGAAAAATGACAGAGCCTTCAGGCATCGCATCTACATCGCATGAGAATTTTAAATTTGCTAAATAATCAAGAAACGCCTTTTCGAAAAGCGGCTCTCCTTCTACATTAAGTAAAGTTTCAAGGTAGGCCAAATCACTTGGGTCAAAATGAAAGTTTTCTAGGAAGTCAATAACATATTCAAGTCCTGCAGCAATCGTAAAGCCACCTTTAAAGGGTGGTTTACGAAAAGTGAGGTGAAAAACAGCTTCTCGATTATCTAAGTTTTTTTTCCAATATCCATAGGACATTGTCAATTGATAAAGATCTGTTAGTAGTGTTAAAGATTGTTCATAAAGGCGATTGATCGATCTTTCCACGCTAACTCCCTTTATGTTTTTGTAGTAGGAACTCTTTTTCGTCAGTTAACTTCTCTATAATTAAATCTACTGCGTGTATTTTGGCTTTGTAAAATTTAGCTTTGTGTTCTGCTACTTCAGCATGCTTTAATGAACTACTCACCCCGGACCAATCGTATTCGACCACATCCTTTTGGCTTTGCATTTCTTGGTTTATCTCTTCATGATATTCAATTTTAAGTTCTCGCTCAAGTTCTTGTTTTTGCTGCTGTAAATTGCTTATTTCTTTTTCTATAGCGTGAATTTTTTCGTTTGATGCCTGAGAAGGCTGGTCTGTTGCATAAAGGATAAATAAGCTACAGACAAAGCCTAAAGTAAAAACTATCAAAGATTTTTTCATAGGAGCTCACTATTTTTGTTTTTTACATTAAATTGTTAGTACATTTGACAGGAATCAAGGCATTACTTTATTTGGGAATACTTTTAATAGAGGTAGGAATGGCTTTCACCACCCCTCCCTCCGAACCGCACGGGCGGTACTAGCGCATACGGCTCTCCGGTCGATTGTTTCCTCATCGAGACTGATACGCCGCATAAAG
>JACDDG010000502.1 GCA_013817115.1 Parachlamydiaceae bacterium
TCTCGAAGGGCAAGATTCTGCCGTTTGAGAGCGCTTACCTCTTTACGCAGAAATTCTATTGAAAGATTAGATTCTATTGTATATGTCAATGGAAACCGGCCTGTAAGTTCACTTACAGGCTTTTATACCCGAAACTATACAACTGATTTATTTTTTCAAGGTGTGACAAATATTGTTTTTCATCCTTTTCACAATATTCTTTTGTTAGTTTTAAATCGCTATTCATTTTTTCTATGCGATCATCTCGCAAAGTGATCTCTTGCTTAAGTTCTTCGATGAGCTCTTGAGCTGACTTGGCCTTCTCTTCTGCAGCTTTAGTAATCTCAAGTTTCTGGTTTTTTAAATGTGTGATTTCACGATTAAGAAGTTCGATTTCTCTAGCTGCAATCTTTAAAGCATCGTCAACAGTTTCTGTAAAATGCACTTCACCTTGTTCGTTATCATCCAAAGCTTTTTCTACTACAGCAAAATCTTGAAGAGCTAACGCATAAAGATTATAAATATTTTTTGCCTTGTTTGCTAAAGCAGTGTAATGCTCTGGAAGTTCTTGCAGAGGAATATTTCCAGCTTGAATTATTTCGCCAAACCCTGGGATTATGTCTATATTTCTATTAACTGGCTCCATAAATTTCTCCTTTGTTAGCTTTTGTAAAATTTGGCACTAAAAGTTTAGTCAATAACAACTGCTTTTGGCTAATTGTTAATAAATAGTGTGATATGTTATAGCATTTTATCATATTCTAACATTTTGACCAACAAAATTACAAAAAGTCGAAATAATAAGCCGCGAAACAAGTAAAAAAGATAAAAATTTAAAATTAAATGAATTAATATTGAATTTTTTTGGCTCTGTTGTTGTAAAGAATTGGGCCACAGATTTTATAAGGACGAACGACATCAACGACAAAGGACAATAAAGACACCAAGGACAATAACGACAACAGACGAACGACCATAACGACAAACGACGCCAAAGACTTTAATAACATCATGGATAAGTCTATATTAAATTGTCGGATGTAGCTAAGGTTTGTTAGATGACGCTGCTAAAAATGGGTTAATTAACTGTAATCCACAATTTTTGAAGTCTCGAACATTTCGGGTCGCAAGGCAAGCCCCGTGGGTTCTAGCAATAGCAGCGATTTGCCCGTCCGGTACGTTTAATATGTGACCTATTTCTTTTCTATGTCCCATAATTTCCCCATAGAGGTGAGCTGCAGCTTCATCAAATGCAAGTACACGATTTGCAAATGCCTCAATTAACACTTTTTTGAAAGCTTTTTCTAAAGTATCCCTCCGCTTACTTTCAGGAAGAGCATGAAGCCCATAGCTTATTTCTGCAATCGTAATTGTGCTAATAAATAATTGTGAAATGTTCTGTTGGTCTATCCAATTGATAACAAGACTATCGGGTACTGATTTCATCATTTCGGATATAACATTAGTGTCGATAAGAATCATTTATCAAAATCCATAGGTTTGTGAGGCTTACGCTGGTTGAGAAGATCTAAATCAATTCCATTGTCCAGACCAAAGTAATTTTGAAAAATATTACTCATTTTATCTGGTTGCGACACTGCTTGAGAGATAATCTGTCGGACCTCCTCTTCCATTGACACGTGATGCTTAGTTGCCCGAGCACGAAGTCTTTCATAGACATTTCGATCCAGCTTTCTAATACTTAAATTTGGCATAGTTCTCTCCATTATTAGGGTCTATTTTTATTATAGAATTTGCTAGCAAAAAAGTCAAATTTTGCTAGCAAATTCAGAACCGTAGTTTTAAGTATAAGTTTTATGCAAAAATCTAATAGTTACAAGCTGCGAAGCAGCAATTGCAGCACGTCATTCCAATCATTCTTTTAACTCAATCTTTTTTTGAACAAATTATGAAAGGTAACCATCCCATTAAACCTTTTAAATACACTAGAGAGCATCCAGGCGTTGCTATTTTCGCGCTCACTTTTAATAGAGGTAGGAATGGCTTTCACCACCCCTCCCTCCGAACCGCACGGGCGGTACTAGCGCATACGGCTCTCCGGTCGATTGTTTCCTCATCGAGACTGATACGCCGCATAAAG
>JACDDG010000097.1 GCA_013817115.1 Parachlamydiaceae bacterium
TGCACATATCGAAAACCTTGATGATTTCGTTAAAGCCGGCGATTTAGTTCCTGTAAAAGTGATCGAAATCAATGAGCGTGGACAAATCAGACTAAGCCGCAAAGCTGCTTTGTAAACTTTAAGTTCAGTCCGTTTTTATGGTCAGTCCCCTCCGTTTTCATAATTTGCCAAAGGTAAATTATGAAAACGGAGGGGACTGACCATTTTTTTGTAGACTTGATTCCCAAATACCGGCGAGCTAAGTCTCATTTATGTACTGCATAGCACCCAGAGGTACGTTGATCTTTATTGTCGCCATAGGACTATGAATTTGTAGCATCGGACCATTCGCATAAAGCCCATCTATGTCTAGTCAGGCCGTGTTGAACTGTCAATGCGGATAAAAACTGTGTTCCTCCGATTGCTTCTTTTTCATTTATAGTTAAAGGAATATATTCCATATTTAAAAAAAGAAGCAGTTGACTGCCCGGGCGTGTAACGCTTTGCCAAGTTTTCAATATTTTCGACAATGCATGGCCCCAATACAAACTTCCAATGCATATAATTGCATCGAAAATATTAGCAAGATATACTGAGACATCAGAAAAATCTCCTGCATAAAATTGGCATTTACTTGATAGATTTGCCTCGCATGCTAAATTTGTAGCTTTCTTCGTTAATTCCGCTCCTATATCGATACCATCAACAAAAATGGGAAATTCATTTGCAATTGGGATACTAAAAGCTCCATTTCCACATCCAGCGTCGAGAATACGACTTCCTGAGCTGAGATGCATCGCTTGTAGCCTTGATTTAATTTCAGAATAAGTAGCACTACTTGTTTGCCCTCTATACTCTTCTCTGTGTGCTGAAGAAGCAAGATCTCCCATGAGTTGAGATAGATTATATCTTTGATATTCTTCTGTTATCTTCATTCTAAAAACCGGCTTGATTTGGAGATAATTTCTACAAGATCTTTATTTTTTGCATGGGTTTGCAATGTGGAAGGAAGTTCGAAGCGATTTGAATTTTTCCATTTTTTCGAGAGAATATTCCAGGCAGGAATGTGAGGATAATAAGGAGGCAGAAGTTGATCTTCATTAATAGTTCTTAAGCTCGAGGAAAACCGACAGTCTTAGGGCTTCGGTTGTCAAAAAGAACACGTGTAAACAGCCATCTTTGTATAACAATCATGGCTTATCGATTCAAAATTGAAATTGAAAAAGCAAGGAATTAGTTAGTTATCAGTGGAAAAATGTTTCGTGACGATTATGATGTCTCCAGTTGGGGGTAACGATGCAGTGCAAATCATCGAGCTCAAGCGGAAGGAGAACAGAAAGGAAATATATAGAGCTTTGGTGGTGTCACCTCAAATTCTCAAAGCGCATAAGATAATTCTATAAATTTGAAGATGTAATGGCGAATTCATCAACTTCATCTCGATTCTCATCGTGCGAAGCACTGAACTTGGGTTAGCTTCTATTCCCGCTTCTAAAAAATAATCTCGTAATTAGCAGCAATACTTTTATTAATCTCACGAGCTTTAAAGGTTTTACCTTTGTCATAGGCCTTTGGGGGCCTTACATTCATTAACTGCCATAAAAAGACTATGGGTCTCTTAAGGGCTTAAATGAACAAATTGTTTTGGGTTTAAAATTGGGACGCAAAATATGTAAGTTAAGATTTAAAATTAGCCCATTATAGGGTGAATTTCCACATAAAATCTATAAGGAGCTAAATATTAAAAAGGCATGGTTCTGATCGTAAATTTTCACGTATTAATGCTCCGTCAAGCTTGAATTGAGTAGAAAATTAATAATTTTTATTACTCAATTCAAGCTTGACGAAGCATTAATGCTACTTTTACCTCGAACCATGCCCAAATGAAAAAGACTACTACTTAACATATATAGGAAGCAAATCGTATTTATCGTGTTCTTCTAAATAAAGACGCCATTCATCTGCTTGCCAACTAAATTCTTCTAGTAAATCTTTAATAGTGTGTTTATTAAATCTATTTATAAGACCGACATATGTCAACCTGACTTGAAAACGATCTTCATCTATTACTAACCTAGAAAAGATCTTTCCGCTTGAAAATGGGGGTTTGCCTGATACGCAGCGACGCACACTTTTTGGAATGTAATTACCTCCTTCATAAACAGAAGCAATCAACATCACCTTAGTGTTTTCTTCTAGTAAACAAATATTTACATCCGATCCGCCCAAATGAATTTGAACTAGATCATTGAAAAATAATCGGTTAAAAAGTTTACTAATATCTTTTTCGAGAATCATATCTACACCATCCTAATCAGTGACAGATAAAAAAATTCTCGCCTCCCTTCGGAAGACGCCAGTAAATCAGACTAAGAATAACTTTTAGTATAATGCCTTACTTCATTATACAAAGAATCAAATAAATCTAAAACAAAAATAAATCAATTACTAACCTTTCCCTGTTAAATAATCGGTAATCGGTTACTCTGAGACAAATAATTAATAGCTATGAAAGAGTGATGCGAAAATGATGCCAAATTAGAACAGAAAAGTTAAGTGCCAAGTTTTTACACCTGACACTTAATTCGATGGTTAAGGCCGTTGCCAGACAAGTTCTCCGCTGCATTTATCCATGCAAGTTAAATAAGTACTGTTCCCTTTACGATCTTTGGAGAAAACGAAAATATAATCACCAGCTTGTTGCCAAGACAGGATTTTAGCATGGAAAGGAGCATTCCAAAGTCTTACACCATAATAAGTGTAGGCTGTGATGTGATCTTGTGTATCAAAAGAAGAAATTACAAAAACAGCATTAGAGCTTAGTAGCATGCGCTCTTGCTGAAAGTTATAATCTTTAGGGGCTGGAGCGGTCGGTGCAGCACTCACTTGCGTCTCTATAGCACAGGAAAGCATCAAGCCAAGTAAGATAAAACGACAAAATTTCATTTAGAAACCTCTTTGAGTAATTTAATTATATCCACGGTACCGCGAATTTCTGCACGCAGAATAGTGGAAGCTATCTTTTATTGTAAATCCTAAATTTTATTCCTTGACAATGGATGGTTCATATTCATCTTTATAGTACTGGCCACAGCGAGTTTTTTGACTGAATGTTCACAAAATGTGGAATTTTTCGTATCAAATGTAGACTCTGCAGCAGTTTACGTCAACGCCTCTAAATTTCAAAGATGGAGGCAATTCAGGGTTTCAGGTGCTGAAGTAACAGTGAAGCACTCAAAAGCTGCATGTTACAAAAGGATTATTGGGAGACTATCAAATTAGATCTTAAATGAATCACCCATGGTCTCATCATCCTCAAATTCGTCGATATAATAATAATAATAATAATAATAATAATAATAATAATAATAATATTTGACCAAAATTTCTTGCCAGAATAGAGTCGAGAAACGAGTTTTGTTTTAGTTCGTCCTTTGTAGAAATTAATGGCTCTGTGATCCATAAAATACTAAAGCGTCGAATTATTTTGATTTTTGGAAAAGTCAAACCAATAGCCAAACAAAAGACCTTATAGAAAGAAAATCCAAATGAAAAAACTTAGATCGATCCCAAATATTGCTGGGCAACGTTTTCTGCCGTCAAAACTAGGCTTAAATTATTTTTTGAAAAATTCTGTAATTAAACCGCAGGAAACCACAAACCTCAAAGTTTACTCTCATATTCAAGAAAAAATATTATTAATTTGTGCCGGCACGCAAAAATGATATTTTCTTTTTCTTTTTTTTATAAGAATCCCGAAGCATTTTCATTCTAATAAGATCTGTAAGTGCCTTCGAAGATGATTTTGGAATAGGAAAAGAACGCTGATGTATATCGTCAATTTGTAAATCATTGTCACTGATTTGAGAATGCATTTTATTTGATGCATAGAAATTTAGCTTACTTTTTCTCCTCTCTAACATAAAAACTCCCCAAAAAAACTTTATGCCCTTTTTTCTGTACCATAAGATTAGTGTGAAATTTTATCTAGTTTTTTTTGGATCTTTTTAATTTCATAGTGATAACTTCCCTATGATCTTCTCTTATGTTTGCCTACTTTAATATTATTCCTCGGAAGCTTATAATTCATCTATGTACTCTCAACATTCTAAAAACCCACGCACAATTCTACACATCGACATGGATGCTTTTTTTGCATCAGTCGAAGAAGCTGAAAATCCACAATTGCGTGGAAAGGCTGTTATTATTGGTGGCTTTCCGGGAGAACGCGGAGTAGTTTCAACTTGCTCTTATGAAGCTCGACGTTACGGAGTGCATTCAGCGATGTCGCTAGCGGAAGCTGAGAAACGTTGCCCTCATGCCGTTTTTTTGAGAGGAAATCATTCTCTCTATCGATCTTATTCAAATGAAATTATGCAAATATTCATGACGTCTACGCCATATGTTGAAATTGTAAGCATCGATGAAGCCTATTTAGATGTTACAGAGGTTGTTACTCAATATGGTGGAGATTATGCCTTAGCTGAGCTCTTAAAACAAATCATTCTACAACACACCAGACTCACCTGTTCTGTAGGCATTGCGGCGAACAAACTCATGGCAAAAATCGCTTCATCCGCCGATAAACCTAATGGACTTCTAAAGATCCCTTTTGGAGATGAAGCTCGCTTTCTAGCTCCGTTGCCTGTAGGAACCATCCCTGGGATTGGAAAAAAAACAGCCCTAAGGATGGAAGCTGATGGTTTCGATTCGATTAGTCAGCTTCAAATTGCAGGCTTGGACCGTCTTATGGAGCTTTACGGCAATTGGGGTTATCATTGCCACCAAGCATCCCATGGTTATGACAGTAGACCGGTACAGTGGGAGGAAACAGCTCACAAATCTATCGGTGCTGAAATGACGTTCGATCATAACCAAACGGATTTTAGTGTTCTAAAAGAAATTTTGGAAGGCTTATGTCGAAAAGTATGGACTCGATTAAGATCTTATAAAATGCGCGCCAGAGGCTTTTCAATTAAATTACGTAGCGCAACTTTTCATACGATAACACGTTCACACACTTTTGGAGAACATGTTAATGACCTGGAAGAAATTTCCAATGCAGCAATAATCTTACTCAAAAGATATTACGAAGAACAATTACCCTTACGACTAATTGGCATATCTCTGGAAAAGCTTACAGACAGCTACTGGCAGCCTACTTTTTGGAGCTAATTTGTTTTGTAATTGTAGGATAAAGCCTTCCCAAATAAGCCCAAATGGAATTCTGCAAATGCACATTTTTATATTGAATCATATGCTCGATGACATCATGCATTCCAAGTAAATAGGGAGCTTGAAAAACGGCTTTATCTTTAGTCTTAAAAAACAAATTTCGCACCCACTTAAAAACACACCATTGAAGCTCAAGTTCAAGGTTTCGATTCCCTCGCCGTAGATTTTGAACTTCATCAATTAATCCCATATTTGGGAAATAAAACTCAGCAACACTATTTCCCTCAGCCAGAGCACAATGCAAAGGAGACATCAATGCATTATTTTTAATACACGGATTGACGCCTTCTAAATTTAAAATCACTCTAGTGAGTAAAATGAAATCATTGATGCAAGCGTAGTGGAGCGCAGTATTCCCAAAACTATCGACACTGTTGAAAATAGGTTTTCCCAAAACATAAAGTGCTGCTAAGGCCTTAAAATGACCATATTTACAAATAATATGCAAGGGGGTTTGGCCCAAATGATTTACTCCATTAGGATTAACGTTTTTTAATAGAAGAGATATTACATTCTTTTGATCGCCCTTTTCGCCAGCAAAATGTAATGGAGTATTCCCCCATCGATCTATAGCTTCTGGATCTGCACCATTTTGAAGAAGGGAAGAAACCACTTCAACGTTGCCCGACTTACATGCCATATGCAAGGGGGTAAGACCAAATTGATTAACCGCATTAGGGTTGGCTTTATTTTCAATGAGTAAATGAGCCACGGCGTTAGCCTTGTACATGAGAGCTACATGCAAGGGGCTATTCCCTAACTCATCTGAGATATTGACATCGGCACCTTTTGTCAACAGAAATTTAATAGTACGGTTCAAGCCAAATTGACAAGCGTCATTTAAAGGTGTAGCTCCAAAATGATTTCTAGCATTGATCAAAGCACCATGCTTTAAAAGCTTAGCGGCACTGCTTATCTTTCCATAACGACAAGCGCTATGCAGTGGTGTCAAACCGGAAATGTCAGTTAACTTTGAATTAGCACCCTGCTCAAGCAGATTTTCAACAATTGTTAAGTGACCTACTTCGCAAGCATAATGTAAAGGAGTTGACCCGGAAAAATCAGTTATATTAGGATTTGACATCCACCCTAAAATAGTTTCAGCATCCGAAAGTGAAAATTCGCTAAAACTTGAAGAGGATATCGATCTTATAATTTTCACATTTAAATTAATTCTCGCCAAAAGTTCATTTTCGACATTGGAAGGAACCGCTTTAATAAATTTAGTTATGAGATTAGTATTTTCTGAAAATTGGCTGGGTTTTTTAATTAACCACTGCATTATTAACGAGAAAATTTTAGGATCTGCCTCAAATACCTCGCTAAGTAGCTTTACATCATTTTTTTCTATGATATCCCAAAAATCATAGGGACTATTACTTGAACTGGATTTTGAATTAATTTGCATCCCAATAAACCTTTCTATATTGAATATCATTTTAGTTGAGCACTTATTCTATCACATTCGCAATGCAAAGGCAACTAATAGTTATGCAACAATCGAACATTGAACCTACTTATAGCATAACCGCGGACAGAAACAAAATAATTCAAAACTATCCCTTTTCATAGGGGTTATTTACCAAAAAAAAATTGAAAGTCAAGGGACGCAAAAAAAAGGTTAGCTACGATCGAAATTTTCAGCAAGTGAATTTGGTGGGAAAATGCATCACGCCATTCTAATGCCGGTGCTAAGCAGCATTTTAAATAGTCCAAGCCCCGACCTAGATATTACGAGTGCAAAACTGCTTTACTTAATCTTTATAGTGGCCAACCACCTTGGTTTAAATACTACCAAGCTCTTTAATCCGACAGATGTATGGCCCAAAGAGTAGACCCTGAGGGGGTAGGGTGTAGAATTAAGGCAAAAAGAGTGCATGATTTTGATGACAAAATTTGTCCCCATATTTATGCGTAAAAAAAATCTAGGATACCGTACAGTCAGCAATGTGCCCGGAGCTCCAGAGAAAGCGGTATATGTCTAGCCCATAGTGTAGGCCCTGAGGGGGGCCAAACTATGGGTCGATTAAAAACTGCCGCGGAGCTCTTGAAGTGCGGTAGAGCTCTCCCCCAATGTCATTAAGTTAAGGAAATTGACCTGTTTAAGGATGCTCTTAGAGGGTTTTAAGAAATAAGAAGGTCAAGAAGTTGGGTGCAATTAAAAGGGTAGGTTAAGTGGGAGGCAGTATAAATCGGCTAGACATACGCTACGACATAATCTTCAATTTACAACCACAGAGATCAAAGAGAACACAGAGAGAACAAAAAGGCACCTATTCACATTTCAGAAGCAGATAGATCAACTCAAAGCCTTTTCTTCTCTATGTGTTCTCTGTGATCTCTGTGGTTGTAAAATAAACAACATAGCGTCAAACACTTTTGCAAGCAAAACTCGGCAAGCAAATACGCTGCTGCCTTGTAATCATTTCAAAATCCCCTTCTATTGCTTACGAGCAAAGGCTTCGATTAGTTTGGTTAAGTGGGAATACCTTATATTCCGTTCCTGTCAACCTACACTTTTATTCCACCCGACGTTTTGACCTTCTTATTTCTTAAAACCCTTCAAGAGCATCCTAAAACAGGTCTATTTCCTTAACTTAATGACATTGAGCCCTCCCCTGGTGTAGCCCTGAAAGGGCAAACCCGGGGTTGGATCATATCCACCTAATAATGTTGATGAGAGTCATGCGAATTCATTCCAAAAATTTTGGTGGTTATGTTCTAACCCCGGGTTTGCCCTTTCAAGCTACACCAGGGGAGAGACCTCATAGAGGTAGGAATGGCTTTCACCACCCCTCCCTCCGAACCGCACGGGCGGTACTAGCGCATACGGCTCTCCGGTCGATTGTTTCCTCATCGAGACTGATACGCCGCATAAAGAGCTTGGTTTGT
>JACDDG010000503.1 GCA_013817115.1 Parachlamydiaceae bacterium
GAATATTCTGACTCAGTTAAAAAAAATTATGAATTTCAAAAGTATGATTTTGGTCTTCAATATGACTTTATATCGCTCTTGGGTGCCGAAATAATCGACGTTAAGCGTCTTTCGTAAAAGATATCGAGCCTTTTCTTGTACACCATGTCATTTAAATTGTCGGGTTTGGTTGGCGTCAAAGCCCGGGATTAAATTTAAAAAAACAGGTCCATATCATTTATGGCCGCGCGTTTGCCCGGAAGACTTATCCCATTATCAAGCAGAAAATATAAGATCAGGATGCTGTGATTGGTTTTTGGTTTGGGAAGGTTCTTTTATAATAGTATTCGCTCTATCGTTTAAAAGGCGAATACATAACTCAGACACCACATGAACCCTATGCTTAGGCAGGATTTCAAATGATACTAAGCTGCTGCGATCAGCGTCGAGGTAATAGCTTAAGCTATTAACGAGGGCTGAACGCTGCAGATTGGTATCATTTGAAATCCTGCCTAAGCATAGGTTCATGTGGTCTGATAAATCGAAACGCTCTACGAAATTTTATCAATGAGTCTTTAAATAAATTCTATGAAGAGCTCAATAATCCCTTGCTAATGTAGATGTTACCAACTATATTTTAATGTTGGCTATTATGAAGGCACTTCATATTCTAAAAAATCAGACCAATCGACACAACCTCGGCCCTTTTAGTAGCCACGATATACTGGGATTTAGATTGAAGATAAAGCAAGTCAAAAACTACGGAAAGGCTGTCGGTTCAGTAAAATGTTGCCAGCCTTCTCCGCTCAATGCCTCAAGAAAAATTTTCATGTTCTTTTTTTCTTCAGCAGTCATTTTAAGGGGGACCATCAGGGGACTCAGTTGTGGATTTGGAATTCCCCCCTTATCGTAATAGTCTATTACTTCTTCTAAGGTTTTAAGACTGCCATCGTGCATATAGGGGTAAGTCGTTGAAATTTCCCGAAGAATTGGAATGCGGAATGCCCCTCGATCACTTGGATCTTTAGTCACATCGTAACGGCCAAGATCAGGATTTTTTGCATCCATTCCAACACCAATATTTAAAAATCGATCATCTGCAAAGTTGAAACCTGAATGACAATTTGCGCACCCAACACGGTTAAATACTCGAAGGCCCTGTATTGCTTCTGGACTTATTGCTTTCTTATCACCCGTCATGTAGCGATCGTACGGGGAGTTTCCTGAAAGAATTGTACGTTCATAGGTGGCGATTGCTTTAGCAATTTCTTCTACCATACATGCTTCATCTCCGAAAACTTCTTTAAAAAGAACTCTGTAGCCTTCAATTGATTTGATTTTACCCTGACACTCCTGAAAAGCTTCATGAGAATTCTTGGCAGCAGTCATTTCATTAGGATTTGATAAAGGCCCTTTTACCTGTTCTTCCAGTGAGGAAGCCCGTCCATCCCAGAAGAGTTGCTTATGATACGCAGAGTTTATCACTGTCTGAGAATTGCGAGTCCCTTTGTTACCATAAATTCCTTTGGAGACCGATTCATGGCTAGCAAATGTTTCATTGATTGCATGACAGGTGGCGCACGAAATAGTTCCATCCGAGGAGAGTCGCTTGTCGAAATATAACAATCGTCCAAGTTCAGCCTTTTTCATAGTATAAGGATTATCTTTAGGCCATGGGACAGGAGGAAGCCCCAAGGGGATTTTTAAGCTTTCACCGTTCTCCGATAGTTCAGCTTTTAAAAAGCAGGTGCTTGAAATGCTTAGTAATAAATATAAAATTAATATTCGTGGCATAGGATCTCCGGCTAGAAACATGTCTATATCTTTAAAAGAGCACAATTTTTTTCTTTAGTAAACATTTATTTATAAATTTTTTTTTACAGGGTTTTTTCTTTCTTGAAGAAATATCAACTTAATCGTATATCGTTGAATCAGTCTCAACCATAGTCTTGAAATGAAATGAAGTATTTTGATTTATCATAACATGGAGCATACGATGAACTGTTGTTTTTCTTGTTTTGGGTTTGAGCCTAATTTAAATTTATACCGAAGTGCGTTCAAATGTTGGGTTTTGGCAAAGAGAAAGCTCCCACGAT